>CAIKWV010000610.1 GCA_903831165.1 uncultured cyanobacterium | reverse complement strand
GCACCGGCGCCGCATGGATGCCGAAACCCTTGAGATGCTCGGCGTCGGCCAGTTCCCGCACCCGGCCGCTGGCCGCCAGCAGGGCCTTGGAGGGCACGCAGCCGCGGTTGACGCAGGTGCCGCCCATGTCGCGGGACTCGACGATCGCCACCTTGAGGCCATGGTCCGCCGCATGTTTGGCGGCGTCGAAGCCGCCGTAGCCGGCGCCGATGACGATCACATCGAAATCGAAGGAACCTGGGGCTGCGGTCACCGGGTGCTGCTGCGCTTGTTGAAGGGCATTCTCCCCCCTCAGGTGGACGCGGCCTCGGCGCCGCCGCGCTGGCGCCAGCGTTCCAGTAGCAGCGGTGCCGCCGCCACCGCCACGTTCAACGATTCCACCGACGGGCTGTGGGGGATGGTCACGCGGTGATCGGCCAGGGCCGCCAGCTCCTCGGCCAGGCCCGCCCCTTCATTGCCCAGCAGCAGCACGGTGGGCCGGCTCCAGTCCAGCTGCCAGTAGGGACGGCCCAGCCCCACCTGGGTGGCCAGTCGCTGCAGGCCGGCCTGGCCGGCTTCCTCCAGGCGTCGACGCAGGCCGCCCTGGTCCAGCCGTTGCACCGGCAGGGCCAGGGCGGCGCCACTCGAGGCCCGCAGCACCTTGGGCGCATGGGGATCGGCACCATCGGCCAACCACACTTGCTCGACGCCGGCGGCCAGGGCCGTGCGCAACAGGGTGCCGAGGTTGCCTGGATCCTGCAGGCGATCCAGGGCCAGCACAAACGACGGTGTCGAGCGGATCGGCAGGCAGGGAGGTTCCGCACTGGCCACCACGCCATCGGGGCTGCGGGTGGTGGCCACCGCCGCCAGCACCTCGGCCGTGGCGGGCTGAAGGCGGGTGCGCGGCGAAAGACCAGCCACCAAAGGACTGTGGCGGGCGATCCAGTCGGGCGTGGCCAGCACCAGATCGAGCCGCAGACCCAGCTTCAGGGCCTCCTGCAACAGGTGGGTGCCCTCCAGCAACAAGCGCTCCTGCTGACGGCGACCGCCGGGATCGTGCAGATCTCGCAGGCGGCCCACCAGGGGATTGCGGCGACTGCTGATCAGGACGGGATCAGAAACTCTGCTGATTGCGGACATGCAGCTTGTCCTGAAGGATCAACTCCTTGTTCTGGAGATCCATGCCTCGGACAGATGCCACCTGACCCTCCAGACCCTGGGCCTGCAAATTTTCGATCAGCTTGCGCATCAAAATGTCTTCGACCGTGGTCTGGTCGAAGGCATCAGGAGTGAGGCTCTCGAGGAACTTGCCCACCTTGGCCGCCATGAACTCGGAGGCGTTGGTGATCTTGAGGACGATCATGGGGTGGGTGATGCGGATGGTGAGACTTGAACTCCCACGACATTGCTGCCACTAGTACCTGAAACTAGCGCGTCTACCAATTCCGCCACATCCGCGGGCGTATCGCCGCAGCGGAAACCGCCGCAACGCAACCACCATAAAACATCGCCGTCACCCCGACCTGCCGGCACCGATGCGAGCGACTGCACCTCCCCTCAAGCCGTGTGGCCAGGAGCCCGATTGCCGGTGAGACAGGGCAAGACAGTTTGAGCGGCGGCCGCCTAGACGGTGTGACGATTCATTGTCAAGATCTCCGAACCAGACGACCCGTGCGGACAGCCGAACCATGACCACTGCCGCCGTCCCCGCGTCCGCCACAATCTCCCCTCTTTCGTTGGTCGACATGGCTCCGCCAGTGACCCTCGGCCAACCCCGCCTCGAAATCATCGGTGGTCGCCCCCTTTCCGGCGAAATCCTGGTCAGCGGCGCCAAGAATTCGGCCCTTGTGCTAATGGCGGCCTGCCTGCTGACCCGGGACACCCTGCGCCTGCGCAATGTGCCGCCGCTCACCGACATCATCGGCATGGGCGAGATCCTCGGTGCCCTCGGCGTGTCTGTGCAGCGCAGTGGCGACAGCATCGAGCTCAATGCTGATCACCTCACCAAGGCCGCCCCTCCCTACGAACTGGTCAACAGCCTGCGAGCCAGCTTCTTCTGCATCGGCCCGCTGGTGGCACGCATGGGTATGGCCCAGGTTCCCCTGCCGGGAGGCTGTCAGATCGGCTCCCGTCCCGTGGTCGAGCACGTCAAAGGGCTCAAGGCCCTCGGCGCCCAGGTCACGATCGAGCACGGGGTGGTCACCGCCGTGGTGCCCGGCCGGGGTCATCGCCTCACCGGCGGCCACATCCATCTCGACTGCCCCAGCGTCGGCGCCACCGAAACTCTGATGATGGCCGCGGCCCTGGCCGACGGTGAGACCACCATTGACAACGCGGCCCAGGAACCCGAAGTCATCGATCTGGCCCGCCTGCTGATTGCCATGGGCGCCAAGATCCGCGGCGCCGGCAGCCCCACGATCACCATCGTCGGAGTCGAGCGTCTCCATGGTGCCGACTACGCCGTCATCCCCGACCGCATCGAAGCCGGCACCTTCCTGCTGGCCGCCGCCATCACCCGCTCGCTGCTGCGGGTTGCCCCGGTGGTCCCCGAGCATCTCGGCGCCGTGCTCACCAAACTCGAAGAGGCCGGCTGCCGCATCCAGCACGATGGACTCGGTGTGGTGATCGACGCCCAGAAGATCAACGCGGTGGATCTGCGCACCCAGCCCTTCCCCGGCTTCCCCACCGATCTGCAGGCGCCCTTTATGAGCCTGCTGGCCACCGCCGAAGGCACCAGCATGATCGTGGAGAACATCTTCGAGAACCGCCTCCAGCACGTGGCTGAGCTGCAGCGCATGGGCGCTTCGATCCGCATGCAGGGCAACACCGCCTTCATTGAAGGCGTCGCCCGTCTCAGCGGCGCCCCGGTTCACGGCACCGATCTGCGCGCTTCGGCGGCCATGGTGCTCGCCGGCCTGGCGGCCGAGGGCACCACGACCGTGCGCGGTCTGGAATTCCTCGATCGGGGCTATGCCGATCTGGAAGGCAAGCTCAATGGCGTCGGCGCCGAGATCCGTCGCCTGCACGACGAGCCGACCAGCCTGAGCCTGGCGGCCTGATGCCGATCGCCTGAACCGGGCGGGTGGGGCTCAAGCCACTGCCCGCCAGCCCAGTCAGGGCCTACTATCCCAATCGAGGGAGCGTGCCGGAATTGGTAGACGGACTCGACTCAAAATCGAGCGCCTTCGGGCATGTGGGTTCGAGTCCCACCGCTCCCATCAACCCTCAGCGGCAGACCAACGGCAATCGCAGGCCTGCTATTACCTCCTCCATCCCTGCCTGATCCAAGGTGTCCGCGGCTCTGACCAGTAACGACGTCACCGCCGTGATGGGCACCTATGCCCGCTATCCGCTGCAACTGGAGCGAGGCAAGGGGGTCTGGCTCTACGACAGTCAGGGACGGCGCTATCTCGACGCGGTGGCGGGCATCGCCGTCTGCACCCTGGGCCACAGTGATCCGGTGCTGCGCCGGGCCCTCTGCCGCCAGCTCGGCAAGCTGCAGCACGTCTCCAATCTCTACCGGATCCCCGAGCAGGAGGCCCTGGCCCGCGCCATCTGTGACCGCAGTGGTGCGGACGCTGTGTTTTTCTGCAACTCCGGAGCCGAGGCCAACGAAGCCGCCATCAAGCTCGCCCGCAAGCACGGCCACACCGTGCGCGGCATCGAGCGCCCCCTGATCCTCACGGCCCAGGCCAGCTTCCACGGCCGCACCCTGGCCGCCGTCACCGCCACAGGCCAGCCCAAATACCACCAGGACTTCGGGCCGATGGTGGAGGGGGTCCGCTATTTCCCCTACAACGACACTGCCGCCTTCGAAGCCCTGCTGGCCGAAGCCGAGGCCGAAGGCCCGCGGGTGGCCGCCGTGCTGCTGGAACCGATCCAGGGTGAGGGCGGGGTGATCCCCGGCGATCCGGATTTCTTCCGGCGGGTGCGCGAGCTCTGTGACCAAAAGCAGATCCTGCTGATCTTCGATGAGGTGCAGATCGGCGTCGGCCGCAGCGGCCACTGGTGGGGCCACGATCGGCTCGGCGTCCAACCGGATGCCTTCACCATGGCCAAGGGACTGGGCGGCGGTATTCCGATCGGCGCCCTGGCGGTGAAGGCGACCTGCGATCACTTCCGCCCCGGCGACCACGCCAGCACCTTCGGCGGCAATCCCTTCGCCTGTCGGGCCGCGCTCACGGTGATCGCCGAAATCGAGCGCCGCCAGCTGCTTAGCGAGGTGCAGGCGATGGAGCGCTGGCTGATCGAACAACTCGCCGAACTGGCCGCCCGCCATCCCGGCACGATTGAAACGGTTCGGGGCTGGGGCCTTCTCCAGGGCGTGGTGCTGGCCGAGAACGGCCCCACGGCACCGGATGTGGTCAAGGCGGCCATGGCGGAAGGCCTGCTACTGGTGCCCGCCGGGCCCAAGGTGGTGCGCATCGTGCCTCCCCTGGTGATCCGCCGCCGCCATCTGCGCAAGCTGATCAAGCGGCTGGAGCGGGCCCTGGTCAGCCTGGCCTGAGGTGGCTGCTGCTGACGCTCCTGGTGCCGCCTCGGACGGTTCCGGCGCAACGCCGTCGCCGCCAGCTGCTGGGGCGACGGCCGCGCCGGTCGCTGCGGCTACTGGCCGGTCCGGCGAAATCAGGGCTGCATCGGGGTCTGAGGACGGCCATGGCTTCCCCCTCGTCCTTGATCTGAGCGGCTCCCTTGGCAACCCTGTGCCCCTGAGGCTGCCGGCCCCGGTCGATCTCGAGGACCTGCTGGAGCCCTTCGCCCGGCGTGGCGTGGATCTGGGGCTGGAACGACTGCGGGCGGCCCTGGCCGAAGGGGGCCATCCCGAGCGCGGTTTTGCCGCCGTGCAGGTGGCCGGCACCATTGGCTAGGGCTCGATCTGCACCCTGCTGCACGCCTTCCTGCGGGCCGCCGACCTGCGTTGCGCCAGCTACCGCTCCCCCCATCTGGTCAGCTGGTGCGAGCGCATCCAACTCGACGATGACTGGATCAGCCCCGAGCAGCTGCGCGCCGACCTGGCCCGCTGGCAGCCGATCGGCCGCCGCCACCAGCTCACCCCCTTCGAGCTGCTGACCGCCGCCGCCTTCGACCGCTTCGCCCGGGAAGCCCCCGATCTGGTGATTCTGGAGGTGGGTCTCGGCGGTCGTCTCGATGCCACCACGGCCCATCCGCAGCGCTCGGTGCTGGGGTTCGGCAGCATCGGCCTCGACCATCGCGAGCATCTGGGTGACAGCCTGGCCGCGATCGCGGCGGAAAAGGCAGCGGTGATGAGCCCGGGCAGCCTGGCCTTCAGCGCCCCCCAACAGCCCGAGGTGGCCGCCGTGCTCAACGCCGAAGCCCAGCGCCTGGACTGTGAGCTGCGTTGGCTCGAGCCCTTGGCGCCTGCGCAGGCAAGCGGGCCGCGGCTGGGACTGGCCGGTGCCTGGCAGCGCAGCAATGGGGCGGTGGCCCAGGCAATGGCCCAGGCGCTGGCGCTGCGGGGCTGGCCGATCGACGCCGCGGCCATCGCCCGGGGCCTGGCCGCCGCCCGCTGGCCCGGTCGCCTGGAGCGTCGCCGCTGGCGCGGCCGGGAGCTGCTGCTGGATGGGGCCCACAATCCGCCGGCGGCGCTGGCCCTGCGCCAGGAGCTCGATCACCGCCAGGGACGCCGCTGGCTGCTGGGGATCCAGCGCCACAAGCAGGCCCCGGAGCTGCTCGATGCCCTGCTGGCACCAGGCGACGTTCTGGGTGTCGTGGCCGTGCCCGAGCACCGCAGCTGGACGGCCGCTGAGCTGCTGGCGGAGCGCCCAGGCCTGGCCGGCCGCCTGCAGGCCTGGAGTGAGCTTGAGGCGGCCCTGGACTGGCTCACGGCCCCGGGGCCCCTGCCGGTTCTGACCGGTTCGTTGCACCTGCTGGGGGCCGTGATCCCCCTGCTGGATGCTGAGCAGGCCAGCTGAAGCGGGGTACGCCATCGGCGCGAGCCGGTGATGCCGTGTGGCGGTCGGCGGCCCCGGGCGCAACGATGGCACTGCGCCTCCGTCCGTCCAGCCATGGCCCGCTCCCCGATTCCAGCTCCGTCCGCTGTCGCCGGCGCCCTGCAGCGCTGCCTGCTTGGTCTGGCGCTCGCCCTGCTGCTGCTGGCCGCACCGGTCGCCCCGGCCTGGGCTGAGTTCAGCGGTATCGATTACACCCTCACCAACCAGAACGAGCAGGACTTCAGCGGCCAGGATCTGGCCCACACCTCCTTTGCCGGCGCTCAAGGACGGCGGGCTCACTTCGCCGGCGCCGATCTGCATGGGGCGATCTTCACCCAGGGGGCTTTTCCGGAGGCGGATTTCCGTGGTGCCGATCTCAGCGACGTGCTGATGGACAAGGTGGACTTCAGCGGCGCCGACTTCAGCGGGGCGGTGCTGCGGGGCGTGATCGCAGCCGGCAGCAGCTTCGCGGGCGCCACAGTCACCGATGCCGACTTCAGTGACGCCCTACTCGATCGCAATGACCAGCGCGCCCTCTGCCGCGAGGCCAGCGGCACCAATCCGATCACCGGCGTCGATACCCGCTTGAGCCTGGATTGCGGCTGAGCCCGGGACGCGAACGGAGCCCTTACAGGGTCGCCGGAGCCGGCACAGCTGTGGCGATGAGCGAATGCCGGCGTCACGGTTCGCCGTTGGCTGTCGGGGCCTCGCTGGCAGCGAACTGGCACCATGAGCTGGCCGGCAAGCCACTCCACCGGCGGGTGAGCTGATTCGGTGAGCTGATGGCAATGGGCGATCCAGGGCGCCCCGTCCGACTCGAAGGATGCGTCCAGGGCCCTGAGGCAGCCCTGGAATCAGGCGGTGCGCAGGTGCCGCGCCAGTCACGGGGTTGGGGATTCCAGGGGTTGAACAACCGACCACCAGAAAACCCGGCAAGCTCCGAGCGATTCGAGCCCAGACGGGCCAGAGGGGGAATGTTCTGGCGTGCACGGCATCGGCAGTGACGCTCCCCGGCTCCCCCCGCGGATGGATCCGGCTGATCAGGACCAACACGCGATCTCAGCCGCCGCTTCAGTCGGAACCACCGCTCTGCGGCCGCTCCAGCCAGCCCCGCAGCTTGCCCGGGTTGAGCAGGCCGGCCGGGTCATAAAGGGCCTTGGCCGCCACCTGGGCCGCGTCGATGCCGCCCAGCCCCCCCTCCTCCACCGTGACCTGGTGGGGGTCGAAGACCAGAGCGCCGAGATCGCGGCATTGCTCGATCAGGGCCGTCAGGGCCTCGGGGCCGGTGAACCGCAGCAGGGGCAGCGCCGACAGCCGCACCTCCCCGTGCTGCCGCACCGCCTCCAGATGCCACAGCAGATCGTCCCCCCAGCGCTGCTGCAGGGCCGCCAGCAGCGGCCGTGGATCAGGGGGCAGCAACAGCTGCAGGTAGGTCCAGTCGGGCCGCGGGCCACGCCAGTGCAGGGTGGTGTGGTTCCAGCAGAGCTCCCGTAGCGGCAGGCCCCGGCTGGCCGCCTGGGCCTCCTGCCAGAGCAGCTCACCGCCCCAGGCACCCAGCAGCTGGGGATGGTCGGCGAGGCTTTCGGGAGCAGCCAGCAGCAGCAGGCGATGTTCTGCGGCCGTGGGGGCGGGGCAACCGGCGGGCCAGGGCATCGCCGCCGCCAGCGGTGCGGCCAGCAAGGTCACGTTGTTCAGCAGCAGGTCACTGCTCGCCAGACCCTGCAGCGCCGCCAGCGCCCGCGTCCAGTCGTCGAAGCCCAGCACCAGTTGCTGCCAGGCCACCGCCTCGCAGGTCGGGACCCGCAGGGCCGTGAGGATGCCGTTGGTGCCATAGGCATGGTTGAGCGGCTGACTGGCAGTCGCGTCCAATTGCAGCAGCCGCGGCTCGGGCTCCACCGTCATCACCTCCAGGCCCAGCAGGTTGCCCGGATCGCGCAGGAAGCCCCAACGCAGGGAGCCGATTCCGCCGGCCCCGCCGGCGATGAAGCCACCAAGTGTGGCCGTGCGATAGGTGCTGGGCGCCAGCCGCAGGGCCCGGCCGTGGATTGCCAGCTGGCGATCGAGATCCGCCAGCAGGCAACCAGGCTCGGCGACGAGCTCGCCGCTGGCAGGATCGAGGCTACGCAGGTGCTTCAGACCGGTGAGATCGAGCACCAGCCCCCCCTGCAACGGCACGCACTGGCCGTAGTTGCCGGTGCCGGCGCCACGCAGGGTCAGCGGCACCTGAAGCCGGGCGCAGGCGGAGGCCACCCGGCGCACCTGCTCCAGGTTTGAGGCCCGAACCGCCAGCTGGGCACGGCGATCCGCCAGCAGTGGGCTGAGCACCGGCGAGTACGCGTAGAAATCCCTGGACAGCCGCTCCAGCTCTGCCGCCGTCTGGATCGGCGCCAGATCCGCCAGTTCGGCCGCCAATTCAGCGATGCGCGCCGCAGGCGGCGGCGGCGGCAGTTCGGGCAGCTGGGAGAGGGTCATGGTCGATGGAGCCGGGTGGAGAGCAGGGGGGAGACAGTGACAGCTCGGATTCCAGGCGGTGAGACAGCGTCAGTGCGGCAGGCAGGCGAGCAGCGGCGAGGGACGCTCCATCTCCGGAGGCTCCAGCCAGCGCCCGCCCCGCAGCACCCGCCGCTGGGGCGCCTGGGCCAGCAGCTGCCCCCAGGAGCCGGCGCCGAGCACCAGCAGGTCAGCCGGCGCCCCGGGACGCAACACCCCATCCCAGGCCAGGCCCAGCAGCCGCGACGGAGCGGTGGTGAAGGGGGCCAGGCCCTGGCGCTGCCAGGGCAGCACATGGCTGATCAGGCCCGCCAGGCGCAGCAGCTCCACCGGATCGAAGGCCCCTCCGGGGTACCAGGGATCCTGGACGTTATCGCCGCCAAGGGCCACCTCCACCCCGGCGCTCTGCAGCTGGCGGATCGGTGCCTGGAGGCGGTGCAGGGGTGTCCGGCCCGCCCGGCGGCCCAGCAGCCAGAGATTGGTGGTCGGCAGGGCGATCACGCCGATGCCGGCGGCGGCGATCGCGTCGCAGAGTCGCCGGCAGGGGCGATCGGCCAGCAGGGCCATGCTGCTGGCATGGCTGCAGACCAGGGGTACCTCGCTGCGCTGCTCCAGCATCAGACGGCAGACCATGGCCACACCCCGACCGGGCTCGCTGCTGCCCTCATCGATGTGCAGGTCCACAGCGCAGCCCAGTCGTTCCGCCAGTCGCAGCAGGGCCACCAGCCCCTCCCGATCCTGGCGACGGCTGGCGAACGGCGGTCCGATCACCCCGCCCAGAACCCCGGCGGCGGCAGCCACCCGCTGGGCCAGCTGCTCGCCTTCGGGGCTTAGCCAGTGCTGGATCGGCACCATGGCCACCAACTGCAGCTCCAGCCGATCCGCCCAGCGTTGGCGCAGGCTCAGCAAGGCCTCCCAGCTGGGGTCGGCGGCGACGCCGAGGCTGTCGATGTGGCTGCGAATGGCGCGCAGGCCATGGCTCCAGGCCAGCTCTAGGGCCCGTTCAGCCCGGGTCAGCACGCCCTGGAGATCGCGGCTCTGGGCCTCTTCGATGTTGGCGGCGAAGGCTCCGGCCACGGTGCCCTCGCGGTTGGGGAAGGCCGCGGCCGTGAAGGGCTTGTCGAGATGGGCATGGGGCTCCACCGGCGGTGTGATCGCCAGGGGCAACTCAGCGCAGGCAAGCCCCGCTCGGGTCGAAGTCTGGGGATCGGGCCAGGGGTGGATGGCGCGGATGCGTCCCTCGCCATGCTCAACGCGAACAGCCACCAGACCCTGGGCATCCGCAGCACCGAGCGTCCCCAGCCGTGGATCCAGCAAGGCCCGCGGCAGCCGCAGCGGCGGCAGCAGCTCGAGACTGCTCATGGGTGCCGTACCCGTCGGCGACGGTTGCTGTTCAGGGACTGACGTTGCGGTGGTCCCCATTGTCCTGGCCGGTGCGCAGCACCAGAAAGCGACCGGCTCCAGCCAGGGTCAGGGCGTGGTAGCGGGGCAAGCGCCAATTGGGGAGGATCTTCTCGCCGCCCAGCTCGGTGACATAGAGGCTGAACAGACCCAGGTTGCGGCGACGGGAATGCTCCAGCGCCAGATGGCCCAGCACCCGGCGCTGGGACGCCACAACCGCCGGGCAGTCACGGATCACCAGACGCAGCATCAGCGGCAATCCGTCCTCGCGGCAGAGCTCCTCGGTGATCAGACGCGTCAGTTGCTCGGAGGCGAATTCCTCAAAATCACCGGGACCGGGATTGGTGACCGCCAGGCCGATGGCGGCGCCGGCGCTCAGCAGCACACCCAGCAAGGTGGAGGTGGTGGTGGTGACGCTGGAGGGACGCAAACGCCAGCCGGCGGGATTCACACCACAATTGCAAAGAACCTCCCACCTGCCAGCAGCGTCCAGCCGGCCCAGCAGTCGGCTGCCACTGGATTCGGGTGGCCCGGCCAGGTTGCCGCCTGGATGGAACGCCCAGCGCGCCAACCGCAGCCTGGATCAGCGTCCGTTCGCTGGACGCAGGCTGGGCCACAACAGGGGCTCACGGGTGCCGCCGGCAGCCGGCCCGTGGTGGCACCAGCGCCCGCCTGCCGATCGCCGAGGCGTTCACTGCCTCAATCGGCGCTTCTGCCGGTGTTGTAAGTTCCATTTTGCGCGGCGGGCGTCGCCAAGTGGTTAAGGCAGTGGCTTGTGGCGCCACCATTCGGGGGTTCAAGTCCCCTCGCTCGCCCTTCTCTCAGCCCGGTGTCTTTTGACGCCGGGCTTGTTTTTTTACAGGTCAAGCCCCAGCAGGGCAGCGAGCAAGCCCTGGCCGCCAGCCCGTACCGGATCGTGGCAGGGCAGGCCCGTCCGGGCCGCCGTATCGGCGATCGCGGCGGCCGCTTCCGCAGCATCCAGATGGCCGGTGTTCAAGGCGATGGCGCGCACCCGCGGCGGATCACCGCAGTCCGCCGTGTGGGGGCGTGCCAGGGCCGCCATCGCCTCCAGGGCGGCGATCAGCTCAGCCAGGGGGGGCAGGGGGATGTGGGGATGGTTGCGGATCGTCTCCTGGCCGGCGCGATGCACCAGCAACAGGGCTGTGGGCTGGCTGCCCCGCAGCAGCGGCAGACTGGCTGTGGAGCCTGGCTGGCAGAAAGAGCCCTG
Organism: uncultured cyanobacterium; assembly: GCA_903831165.1. Lineage (GTDB taxonomy): Bacteria > Cyanobacteriota > Cyanobacteriia > PCC-6307 > Cyanobiaceae > Cyanobium. The sequence goes on along the minus strand of CAIKWV010000610.1, from coordinate 10,680 downwards.
ACCCTCCACCAGCACCAGGGTGCCGTCGTCGGCTCCGCTGGAGGCCTCCAGCACGGCCCGCTCCACGGCGCCGGCGGCGTAGTCGACCCGCACCGCATCGAGGGCCACACCCTGGCCACTGATCAGAATGCCGGCCTGGCCGGTGCCGACGAAGCGGGCATCGAGTCCGCGCGCCAGGGCCGCAGCCTGCAGCTCCAGGCAGGCACTCATCTTGCCCACCGACATGTCCGATCCCATCGCCAACCAGCGCTGCCCCGGCAGGCTGGCCGCCTGGGCCGAAGCCACCGACAGAGCGGCGGGTTCCTGGCGCAGATCCCAGATCCAGCGGCCGGGTTGCACCAGAGACGCGAGGGCTGGATCATCCCCTAGCCGGGTGTGCAGCCCACTGGCCAGACAAAGCCCCGCCGCCAGCGCGCTCTCCAGATCGGCGTGCATCCCTGGCGGCAGCCGCCCCCCCGCCGGAGCCAGACCCACCACGGCCACAGCTGGAAGGGCCCCGGCGTTCGCCAGCAGCGGCAACGCCTCGGCCATCGAGGCCACGATCGGAACGTCCCGCTTGATGTCGGTGATCTGCCGCAGGCTGGCACCGGCGTGATCCGGATCGACCACCGCCAGGATCGGACCTGGCCTGTAGCGCAGCAGGGTCAGGCCGGTCTTGCCACCGGGATTATCGAGGCCGTGATGCTGCAGAAGCACCACCGGCGCGTCGGCGCTCAGCATCGCTCCGAATCAGATGCGGCATCCCTGGCCCTGACCCCCAGCCCCGGCTCCAGGCCGGGCCGCAAACGATCAGACTCCAGGCGCGGCCCCTCAAAGGGATCGTCCAGCAGGTTCAGATGGCTGTCGAGATCGGGCCACTGGATCAGGGGCAGCAGCTGGGCGGCGGCGCCATTGAGCAGGGCGCTGTCGGAATAACAGCCCACCATCACCCCCAGTCCCAGACGCCGGGCCGCCTCCGCCATCAGCAGGGCCTCGCTGAGGCCGCCACTCTTGAGCAACTTGATGTTGACCCCGTCCACAAAGGGGGCCAGTCGCACCACATCGGCCAGGTTCCAGCAGCTCTCATCGGCCACCAGGGGGATCGGGCAGTCGAGCTCCAGGGCGGCGAAGGCGGCGCAGTCGGCTTCGGGATCCTCCAGCGGCGGCAGGGGCTGCTCCACGAGCGTCACCCCCCGCTCCGCCAGCCAGCCCATCATCGAGCGGGCCCCAGCCAGATCCCAGCCGCCATTGGCATCCACCTGCAGTTCCAGGCGCTCCCCCTGCTGCTGGCTGCGCTGCTCCAGGGCCAGCGCCACCGCCTCCACCAGGGCACGGTCGTGCTCCAGACCCTCGGGGCTGCCGAGCTTGAGCTTGATGCGGCTGGCCGGCAGCTGCGCCCACCAGCGTTCAAGCCGCTGCAGCACCGCCTGCACCGATCCCAGCCCCAGGGTGACGCTGGTCGGCACCGCCAGCTCGCCGTCCAGACCCCAGAGCTGATGCAGCGGCAGCCCCAGCCGCTTGCCCCACCAGTCATGCAGGGCCAGATCGAGGCCGCAGCGGGCCGGAGGCGACAGTTCGGCCAGCAGCGGCTCCAGGGCCTGAAGCGGTTGCGGGGCCCGGCCGACCAGGTGCGGAAACAGGGCCTCCAGTTCAACGGCGATGGCGTCGCTGTCGTAGTGGCGATGGCCGGTCTCGAAGCCGCCGGTCTCGCCGAAACCGGTGATGCCCCCATGCTCGACGCTCACCATCAGACGCTCCACCACCGCGGTGGTGCCGCGGCTGATGGTCAGGGGGATGGCCTTGGTGAGGGGGAAACGACGCAGGCTGCAATGCATGGCGTGGTCGGGACTGGCCGGCGACCACCTCACGCTGGCACAGGCCGGGGCTGGGCGACCATGGCTGCTCTGTAGCAACGCAAACAGTCCTGGACCCAGGCGAGGGACTGGAGTCCTGCAGCAGATCTGAGGTAGCACCATCGCTTCTCCCCTCGAGACCTCTGCCGTCATCCAGGAGCTGCTGGAGAGCATCCACGCTCGCCATGTCGGCACCGATGCCGGCGCTGTGGCGGATTACATCCCGGAGCTGGCCCGGGCGAACCCCGACCACTTCGGCATCGTTCTGGCCACGGCCGATGGCCGCATTTATGCGGTGGGCGACACGGACGTGCCCTTCACGATCCAGTCGATCTCCAAGCCGTTCAGCTATGGCCTGGCCCTGAAACTGCTGGGGCGGGAGCAGGTGCAGCGCAAGGTGGGGGTCGAACCCTCCGGAGAGGCCTTCAACGCCATCAGCCTCGATCCCCAGACGGGGATCCCGCGCAACCCGATGATCAATGCCGGCGCGATCGCCACCACGGCCCAGATCAGCCATGCGATCGGCGCCGACGCGGAACGGCTACTGCTGGAGTTCTTCTCCGATCTGGCCAACCGGCCGCTCAGCATCGATCAGGCGGTCTATCGCTCAGAGTGCGAGAGCGGCCATCGCAATCGGGCGATCAGCCATCTGCTGCGCAATGCCCAGGTGATCGAGACCGACCCGGAGCAGGGACTGGACCTCTATTTCCGCCAATGCGCCATTTCCATCACCTGCCGCGATCTGGCCGTGATGGCGGCCACCCTGGCCTGCCAGGGCAGCAATCCCCTCAGCGGAGACCACATCCTCGAGCCGGAGATCGTCACCCGGATGCTGGCCCTGATGGGCACCTGCGGCATGTACGACTACGCCGGCCACTGGTTGTACGACGTCGGCATGCCCGCCAAGAGCGGCGTTGCCGGCGGCGTTCTGGCCGTGGTGCCAGGCCGCCTCGGGATCGCCACCTACTCGCCACGGCTGGATGCCTACGGCAACAGCAGTCGGGGGATCGCCGTCTGTGAAGAGATTTCCCAGCGGCTCGGCCTGCATCTCTACAACCAGAACCCCGGTCTCACCACGCCGATCCGGCGCAGCAGCAACGCCACCTTCCAGCAGTCGCGGCGGTTGCGCAACACCCAGGAGGAGAGCCAACTGGCGGAGCAGGGCGGCCAGGTGCGGATTCTCCACGCCCAGGGCGTGATCGATTTCGCCGACTGCGAACTGCTGCTGGCCGAAATTCAGCGCCTCAGCAACAAAGCCCGGGTACTGCTGCTGGATCTGGTCCAGGTGACCGAGGTGCAGCCCCTGTGCTGGCCGCTGTTGGCGACCCAGTTCGAGCTGCTGCGGCAGCGGGGCATTCCGTTGGTGCTCTCCCGCTGCCAGCACCTGCCCCTTGACCCTGCCCTGACCCCCTACCCCCGCTACTCCAGTTTCGATGAAGCCCTGGAAGCGGCCGAAAATCTGCTGCTCGGCGGCGCGCTCCACTCGAATCCCGAAGCCGGCGATCAACCCAGCTGGACGCACGTTCTCAAAGACGTGGACCCGGAGCTGATCGAACCGATGATGCGCCTGCGCCGCCTGGAGCCAGGCGAAGCGGTGATCGAGCGTGGCCAGGCCGGCGACAGCCTGTTCATCGCCCAGTCCGGGCTGTACTCCACCACCGTTGACCTCCAGGAGCTCGATGGCCAGTTCCGGGCGACCCGGATGGCCACCTTTGCGCCGGGCATGTGCTTCGGTGAGATCGCCTTCATCAGTGGCCTGCCGCGCAGCGCCGATGTGATCTGCACAACCGGCGGGTTCTGCTGGGAACTGCTGCGCGAGGACTTCGACCAGCTGCGCCTGCACCATCCCCAGGCGGCGATCCAGCTGCTGCTGGCTCTCGCCAACGACCTCGGCGCCAAACTCGGTCGCACCAACGTGCAGCTGAGCCTGATGGAGCAGCTCTGAACAGCCGGCCGCCGATGGCTAAAAATGACCCGATGAGCGCCCCCACCAGCACCCTCCAGTCCGCGCCGGTTCCAGCGGCAGACGGCACCCCAGTCCGCGGCCGCTACTGGATCACCACTTTCGGCTGCCAGATGAACAAGGCCGATTCCGAGCGCATGGCCGGAATCCTCGAGGCCATGGGCTACACCCCCGGCAGCGATGAGCACAGCGCCGATCTGGTGCTCTACAACACCTGCACGATCCGCGACAACGCCGAGCAGAAGGTTTACAGCTACCTGGGGCGCCAGGCCCAGCGCAAACGGGACAACCCCCATCTCACCCTGGTGGTGGCTGGTTGCGTGGCCCAGCAGGAGGGGGAGGCGTTGTTGCGGCGGGTGCCCGAGCTCGATCTGGTGATGGGCCCCCAGCACGCCAACCGGCTCGACACCTTGTTGACCCAGGTCGAAAGCGGTCAGCAGGTGGTGGCCACCGGCGAGCACCACATCCTCGAGGACATCACCACGGCCCGGCGCGACTCCGCGGTCTGCGCCTGGGTCAATGTGATCTACGGCTGCAACGAGCGCTGCACGTACTGCGTCGTGCCCTCGGTGCGCGGCCGGGAGCAATCCAGGCTGCCGGAGTCGATCCGCCTGGAAATGGAGGGACTGGCGGCCCGGGGCTTCCGCGAGATCACCCTGCTGGGGCAGAACATCGATGCCTATGGCCGCGACCTGCCGGGCATCACCCCCGAAGGGCGCCGGGCCCACACCCTCACCGACCTGCTGCAGCAGGTGCATGACGTCAAGGGGCTGGAGCGGATCCGGTTCGCCACCAGCCATCCGCGCTATTTCACCGAACGGCTGATCGACGCCTGCGCTGATCTGTCCAAGGTGTGTGAACACTTCCACATTCCCTTCCAGAGCGGCGATGACGACGTGCTGCGGGCGATGGCCCGGGGTTACACGGTGGATCGCTACCGCCGCATCATCGAGCGCATCCGCCGGCGGATGCCGGACGCCTCGATCACGGCCGATGTGATCGTCGCCTTCCCGGGCGAAAGCGACGCCCAATACCGCCGCACGCTCGCCCTGATCGAGGAGATCGGCTTCGACCTGGTCAACACCGCCGCCTACTCGCCCCGGCCGAACACCCCTGCGGCCAGCTGGCCGGACCAGCTGGAGGAAGCCGTCAAGGTGGAGCGCCTGCAGGAACTCAACGCCCTGGTGGAACGCATCGCCCGCCAGCGCAGCTCCCGCTATCTCGGTCGCCGGGAAGAGGTGCTGGCCGAGGGGGTGAATCCCAGGAATGACCAGCAGCTGATGGGCCGGACCCGCACCAACCGGCTCACCTTCTTCCCCGCCCAGCGCCCGGATGGCAGCTCCGTTGCCCCGGGCGACCTGGTGACGGTCCAGATCGAGGAGACCCGCCCCTTCTCCCTCAGCGGCAGCCTCGCCTGAAGGGCGCCGGGGCTCCGTAGCCGTGGCCGGGCCGGACACCCTGCAACCGTCTGCTTGTTGCCAGCCCAGCGCTCCGATTGCAGCTTCGTTACACGGGGCGACCTGGTGTCGATCCGCATCAAGGGGACGGGGCGCTCTCCCTCAGCGGCAGCCTCGCCTGAAGGGCAAACGCAGGCCCGGTAGGCCTGTCCGGCTTCGCACCCTGGTCAGCGGCCCGATCGCTGATACGTTTGGCGCCGCGATCGACCGACGATGACCCAGCTCCCCACCCATCTCGGACTGGTGTTCGGGGGAGCCTCCGGCGAGCACCAGGTCTCGATCCGCTCGGCGGCCACGGTGCTGGCTGGTCTCAGCGGCGGCGCCAATGCCGAGCGCTACCGGGTGAGTTGCTTCTACATCGACCAGCGCGGTCGCTGGTGGCCGCCGGCGGTGGCCCGGCAAGTGCTGGAGCGGGGCAGCCCGCCTGCCGATCAGCCCGACGCCGACGGCCCGCAGGGCTTCCGGGGCCTGCCGGAAGGAGCCCTGGAGGTGCAGGTGTGGTTCCCGGTGCTGCATGGTCCCAATGGTGAGGACGGCACGATCCAGGGGCTGTTCACGCTGATGCAGGTGGCCTTTGTCGGCTCGGGCGTGCTGGGTTCGGCGGTGGGCATGGACAAGCAGGCGATGAAGGCGGCCTTCGCCGCCGCCGAGCTGCCCCAGGTGCCCTATCTCGGGCTCGATGCCGCCGAACTCAGGGCCGACCCAGACGCCTTGCTGGAGCGCATTGAAAGCCAGCTCGGCTATCCCTGCTTCATCAAGCCCGCCAACATGGGGTCCTCCGTGGGCATCAGCAAGGCCAGTGATCGTGCCGGCCTGCTGGCCGGCCTGGAGCTGGCCATCGCCCTCGATCCGCGGCTGGTGGTCGAGCAGGGCGTCAAGGCCCGGGAACTGGAGTGCGCCGTACTCGGCGTCCGCCAACTGCGGGCTTCGGTGCTCGGCGAAATCCGCTTCGATGCCGACTGGTACGACTACGAGACCACATACAGCGAGGGGCTCAGCCACACGGTCATCCCCGCCGTTGTGCCGGAGCAGCTGGCCGAGCGGGCTCGCTCCATGGCCATCGCCGCCTGTCGGGCCGTGGGGGCGGATGGCTTGTCGCGGGTGGATTTCTTCTACGACGAGAGCGGTGGTGACCTCTGGGTCAATGAGATCAACACCCTGCCCGGTTTCACCAGCCAGAGCATGTATCCGATGCTGTGGCAGGCCAGCGGGTTGCCGCTCGAAGACCTGGTGCACGAACTGGTGCTGGGGGCGAGAGAATCCTTCGAGCAACGCAATCACCTGGGAGGTGCGGCGGCATGATCCACGGCCTGCTCTGGCTGCCCCTGCTGCTGGTGTTCGTGCTGCTGGCCGCCCTCGGCTGGCTGGAACGGCGCCGCCAGACCCTGTTTCGCCAGTGGGCCGAAGGGGCTGAATTGGCCAAGCTCGACGGCTGCGGCGCCGCCCGGCTGCGGGACGGCATCCTCAGCTGGAGTCGGTTCGAGGCGGGCAGCTTTCAGCCGGAAGGGGAGTTTGTGATCAAGCATCTGGAACTGGTGGAGCTGCTCGCCCTCGGCTCCGGCGAAGCTCCCCTGACCGAGGAGAGCCAGGGAGCCTGTCGCCTGCGCCTGGTGGGCGATAGCCAGCAGCAGGATCTGCCCTTCGCCGATGCCCAGCGAGCCCGCCGCTGGATCGAGGAGCTGATGGCCCGCTCGCGCTGCGAACTGTGAGCGCCAGCGACTCCCAGGACACCCCCAGGCCAGCAGGCACGCCCCTGCCCCCTGGCTACCTGCGGCGCAAGGAGCTGCGCCAGCAGCGGCAGGCGGAGCGCTGGCGCAATCTCTGGCGCCTGCTGGTCTTCAGCCTGATCTCGGCGGGCCTGGGCTACGGACTGTTGCGTCAGGGCTGGAGCCTGCGGGATCCGTCCCAGGTGGAGGTGGTGGGCAGCAAACTGGTCAGCCGGGATCAGGTGATCGGCGCCGCCCGGCTGGCCTTCCCCCTGCCCCTGCTCTCGCTCAGTCCGCGTCAGCTGAAAGCCGAGCTGGCGGAGGCGCTGCCGGTGGAGCAGGTGCGGGTGACCCGGCTGATGTTGCCGCCCCGGCTGCGCATCGACCTGGTGGATCGCGAGGCGGTTGCCCGCGCCCAGCGCCGCAGCACCACAGGCCCGGAACAGGGGGCGATCGATCAGCGGGGCAACTGGATCACCGCCAGCCAGGCCTCCCTGATGGCCAATCGCCGCAGCCAGGAACTGCTGGTCCTGGGCTGGAACGAACGCCATCGCCCGGCCCTGGTCACCCTGCTGGACCAGCGATCTGCCCTGGGGCCAGGCCTGCGTCAGATCCGTTTCGAACCCGATGGCAGCATCTGGCTCAGCACGGCCGAACTCGGTGAGCTGCGGCTTGGTCCGGCCGATGGCAAGCTCCCGCGCCGACTGGAGGTCGCCGCCCACCTGATCCACACCCTTCCCACACAGTTGAAGGGACGCCGTTTCCAGCTGATTGACCTCAGCGATCCGGAGCAACCCGAACTGAGCCTGCCGGGCCCTGTGGTGGACGGCAACGATGGCGGCCCTGCCCATGCCCGCAGACCCATCGGCGCCCAGTGAAGCTGTCGGAGTCAGGCCAGCTATTCCTCACAACCGATTGCGCGCCTAACCTGAAAGAGCGAATCTGTCCAACACCCCCCCAGAACTCGCCCCTGCCCCGGACATAATGCAGCCGCCGATCAACGGATTTCCCCCTTCGCACCCCGCGATCACCATTGATCACGACCATGCCCCATCCGTTGACCAGTCGGCCCAGCCGGCGTCCCCCCAGGAGCACCACGACATGAGCCAGACCTCACCCCAATCCAACGGGATCGTGCCGAGTCAATCGGCGCGGATCGAGGTCATCGGTGTTGGCGGCGGCGGCAGCAACGCTGTCAATCGCATGATTGCCTCCGATCTGAAGGGGGTCGGCTATCGGGTGCTCAACACCGATGCCCAGGCTCTGCTGCAATCAGCGGCGGGGCAGCGCATCCAGCTGGGCCAGAAGCTCACCCGGGGGCTCGGCGCCGGCGGCAACCCCGTGATCGGCCAGAAAGCGGCTGAAGAATCCCGCGCCGATCTGCAGCAGTCCCTGGAAGGGGCGGATCTGGTGTTCATCGCCGCCGGCATGGGTGGCGGCACGGGCACCGGTGCGGCGCCGATCCTGGCGGAGGTGGCCAAGGAATGTGGTGCCCTGACCGTGGGCATCGTCACCAAGCCCTTCGGCTTCGAGGGCCGCAAGCGCCTGCGCCAAGCCGAGGAGGGTATTGCCCGCCTGGCGGAGCACGTCGACACCCTGATCGTCATCCCCAACGATCGCCTGCGCGATGCGATTGCCGGTGCTCCCCTGCAGGACGCCTTCCGCGCCGCTGACGACGTGCTGCGCATGGGCGTCAAGGGCATCAGTGACATCATCACCAAGGCTGGCCTGGTCAACGTCGACTTCGCCGATGTGCGCTCGGTGATGGCCGATGCCGGCACCGCCCTGCTGGGCATCGGTGTGGGCTCGGGACGCTCCCGCGCCAGTGAAGCCGCCCAGGCCGCCATGACCAGCCCACTGCTGGAGTCGGCCCGCATCGATGGCGCCCGCGGCTGCGTGATCAACATCAGCGGCGGCAAGGACATGACCCTGGAGGACATGACCACGGCCTCCGAGGTGATTTATGACATGGTCGATCCCGACGCCAATATCATTGTCGGCGCGGTCGTCGATGAAAGCCTCGAGGGCGAGATCCACGTGACGGTGATCGCCACGGGCTTCGAGAGCAGCGGCAGCTACCGCCCGGAGCGCAGCAGCCGCAGCAGCTTCGTCGAATCGCTCACCGCCACGTCCGAGGAGCGCGGCGCCATGATTCCCCCCTTCCTGCGCAACCGTCAGGGCCGGCTCGAATGAGCGTCGGCGCCCGCGTTGCCATGCGGTTCACAGCGCCCTGACCCCAGCGCAGAACCGGGCAGCCGCTTAGCAACCGTGCCCGTGCTTTCAGTCCCAGTCCAGCCGGTTGGGGAGGCCCCACTGGGGAAGGATGGCGGGCCAACCCGCTGCGATGCAGGCAAGAGCTGCTCAGCGCCAGGAACCGGACGATCGCCCGCACCAGAGTGGCGCTGGATCAGAAGATTGACTTTAGCGACTCCTAGGAGTCGGCGTCAGAATCAAGGGCTGGAAGGCTTATTCTATGCACCTCAAAATCATGCCTGGACCAAGCTTGAGAGGCGCAGGCAATCCAATGCCCGCAACACATCTCATGGTGCCTCACTGTTGAGAGCCAGTTTTATTTTCAAGCGCCCTTGGCAAGGTCTGGGCCACTCCCCACAAAACAACGGCCTTCAGGGCCATCGGGCTCGGGACCGCAAGGCTCCGGGCCCCGAAGATCTCCAGAACTTCCATGGCTGCGGGCTGTCTGGGTTCGCTCCCGGCCGGATAACCCCTGCCGCCAGATCAGTGGCAGAAGCCAGCGGGCCAGTCATGGCTGGCAGTCCTTGCTTCAAGCTTTGGTTCAGCCTGTTTCGCGTCCGCCGTTGGGCCGGTTCAGCTGCCCGTCAGCTTGCTGTTGCTTCGGCGCCTTTCGCTCCATCGCCGCGTTTGAGGTCCTTCGCCGGCTGAGAAGCAGGGATTCACCTGGAAGCCTTTCCTTCAACGGCGCCAAACGGTCTGGCTTGATTGGGGTGACCCGGAGTCCACGCCTGCTCTGAGCATCCCGTGTGGCTGCTCCCTTCCGGTCCTGACCAGATTTGGGCGTCCGGGCCGCGTGGGTCCGAGTCGATCCGATCTTAGCAATCCCGGCGCTGCTGCCGGGCGCGGCCAAGGGGCGGTCGTTGAGCCTGGACGCGGGGCCGAGCCACGGGGCTGAACCACCGGATGCCAGGCTTGCCGGTTCTGCGCCGGACTGTGTCGATGCGTCCTGTCGATCTGATCGTTCGCAAACAGGCAGGTCTGCCGATCGCGATGCTGACCGCCTGGGATGCCCTGTCGGCCTATGTGGTGGCCGAAGCCGGCGCCGATGCCGTTCTGGTGGGGGATTCGCTGGCGATGACCGTGCTGGGTCATGGCACCACCCTGCCGGTCACCCTGGACGAGATGTTGCATCACTGCCGCGCCGCCTGCCGGGGCCTGGAGGCCTGGCGCCTGGAGCAGCTGCGGCGTGGTATCCATCGCCCCGTGCCCCTGTCGATCTGCGATCTGCCGTTTCTGAGTTATCAGTGCGGCGCCGATGAGGCCGTGGCCGCCGCCGGCCGGGTCCTCAAGGAGACGCCGGCAGCGGGCGTGAAACTGGAAGGTGCCGAACCGGAAACGCTGGCGGTGATCGATCGCATGGTGCGGATCGGCATTCCGGTGATGGGCCATCTCGGCCTCACCCCCCAGTCGGTGCATCAACTGGGCTACCGCCGCCAGGCCAGTGATCCGATCGCCCAGGAACGGCTGCG
>CAIKWV010000609.1 GCA_903831165.1 uncultured cyanobacterium | reverse complement strand
TGAGATGGACTGTGGGCAGATAGGGATTGCGCGGGTGCAGCACCATCGAGGTGCCGGTGGCGAACCAGCGCTGGCCCTCAGCCTCCGGCCGCTGGCTGAGGATCGAGGGGGGCAGCTGCTCCCCCTGCACCTCGGAGAAGTTGACGCCGCCCTGCTCGAAGATGCGGCCCTCCTTCATCACCCGCGAGCGACCGCCACCGCCCTCGGGTCGCTCCCAGCTCTCCTCCTGGAAGCGACCTTCGCCGTCCAGTTGCTCCAGGCCGGCGCAGATCGAATCCTGCAGACCCATCAGCAGCGCCCGGGCCCGGGAGCGGGAATCGGCGGGGGGCATCGCCAAGGGTTCGGGCGGCTGGGAGTCGGGCGACATGGAATCGGGCGGACCCGCGGCGACGGAGAACCGTTTCACGTTTTCAGGCCGGCCACCCCGCCGACAAGCAATCGAGAGCCTCTGTCACGACGGGCAGGCCCTGCGGGACCTGCGGGATAGCCGACGCCAACGGCACAGCGACCGGGCGGTTCCCCGGCCGGATTCGGCCCAGGCCATCCCTAGGATTCGCCCCGAACGCAGATCCGCCCCGCCGGATGCCCTCCGCAGACCAGACTTCCACTGAACAGACGGCCGCAGACCAGCCCCAGGGCGATCCCTCGGTGGCTGCTCTGGAGCAACTGCTGGCCCCCCTGCAGGATTCCGGCAGCGGCCGCAGCCTGCTGGAGCTGGGCTGGATCCGGCGGCTGCGGCGCCATGGCTCCAGAGCCGTGCTGGAACTGGCGCTACCGGGTTTCGCCGCCAGCCAGCAGGGCCGCATCGCCGCGGAGATCCGCACCGCCCTGCAGGCCGCCCCACAGATCGACGACGTGCAGATCGAACTGGCCCAGCCCGCCGCCCCGGCCTCCAGCGGCCCGATCGGCGGCGCTGGCCATGGCAGCAGTGGTGGCCATGGCCAACTGCCCGAGCGCCAGGGCATCCCGGGCGTGCAGCGGGTGATCGCCGTCAGCAGCGGCAAGGGCGGCGTCGGCAAAAGCACCGTGGCGGTGAACCTGGCCTGTGCCCTCGCCGCCAGCGGGCTGCGGGTCGGCCTGCTCGACGCCGACATCTACGGGCCCAATGCCCCCACCATGCTCGGGGTGGCCGATCGCACCCCCGAGGTGCGGGGCAGCGGCAACGAGCAGATCCTCACCCCGATCGAAACCTGCGGCATCGCCATGGTGTCGATGGGATTGCTGATCCAGGAGAACCAGCCGGTGATCTGGCGCGGGCCGATGCTCAACGGCATCATCCGCCAGTTTCTGTACCAGGTGGCCTGGGGCGAACGGGACGTGCTGGTGGTGGATCTGCCCCCCGGCACCGGCGATGCCCAGCTGAGCCTGGCCCAGGCGGTGCCGATGGAGGGGGTGATCGTCGTCACCACACCGCAGCAGGTGTCGCTGCAGGATGCCCGCCGCGGCCTGGCCATGTTCCTGCAGATGGGGGTGCCGGTGCTGGGGGTGGTGGAGAACATGAGCGCCTTCATCCCCCCCGACGCTCCCGACAAGCGCTACGAGATCTTCGGCAGCGGCGGCGGCGCCCGCCTGGCTCAGGAAGCCGATGTACCGCTGCTGGCCCAGCTGCCACTGGAAATGCCGGTGCGCGAAGGCGGCGACAGCGGTCGACCGGTGGTGCTGAGTGCACCCGATTCCGCCACGGGCCAGGCCTTCCGCGCCCTGGCGACCCGCCTGCAGACCAGCTCCGCGCCGGCAGCGGCAGCGGCCGCGGCCTGAAACGATGGCCGTCTTGAGCCCCCGGGCCCGGCGAGGCAGCTACGCCGGCACGGGTGGCCGGCGGCGACGTAGCCGTCTGGCCGCCATCGACTGGATTCTCTGGGGGGTTCCCCTGGGCCTGACCCTGGTGGCCGGCATCCTGATCGCCAGCACCCAGCGGATGGCCGACTACGCCGACTGGTACCAGCACTGGATCACCGCCGCCGTTGGGCTGGTGCTGGCCCTGCAGGTCGCCCGGCTGCCCCTGGAGCGTCTGGCCTCGTTTCGCTGGCCGATCTATGGCGCCACGATCCTCAGCCTGGTGGCCGTGCGGCTGGTGGGCACCTCGGCCCTGGGGGCCCAGCGCTGGATCAGCATCGGCGGCTTCCATGTGCAGCCATCGGAGTTCGCCAAGCTCGCAGCGATCCTGCTGCTGGCTGGGGTGCTGTCCCGCTATCCGGTGGAGAGGCCGGTGGATCTGGTGCGGCCGATCGGCCTGAT
>CAIKWV010000608.1 GCA_903831165.1 uncultured cyanobacterium | reverse complement strand
CGACGAAGCGACCACCGGCCTGGGATGCAGCTGGAGCTGCGCCGCCCGGAGGGTGCAGCTGCCCCTGCTGCGTGGGCCGTTGCTGGTGGGGCTGCTGCTGGTGTTCGAGGATGTGGTCAAGGAGCTGCCGCTCACCTTCGCCCTGCGCCCCTTCGACTTCGACACCCTGGCGGTGCGGGTGTATCAGTACGCCAGCGATGAGCGGGTGGGGGCGGCCCTGCTGCCGGCGCTGCTGATCCTGCTGCTGGGCCTGGCGGCCTCCCTGGCCCTGATGCCCGGCCTGGATCAGGCCGCCAGGGGTGCCGATTCCACCAGCTCCGGGGCCAGGCGCAGGCCGGGTTGATCGCTGGGCACGGTCAGCAATTGGTCCTGGCGGATGCGGGAGATCAGGCGGGTGGTGGTGACCCGGGTGGTGCCGATCAGCTCGGCGATGCGGTCATGGGTGAGCCGAAACGGCAGCTCGCACCAGGGGCCGCAGCGTCGGCCCAGGCGCCGCACCAACAGGCTGAGCAGGGCCTGCAGCCGCTGGTCGGCGCTGCCGAGATGGCGGATGCGCAGCAGCTGCAGGGTCCATTCATTGACCGCATCAAAGCCCTGGCCGGGCTGGGGCTCGGCCTCGCGGCGAACGCTGAGGGGCGTGAGGGCCTCGAGGCACACCCCCTCACTGCAGAGACGATCCCCGCAGAGCTGGTCCCCGCTCTGCAGGAAGGCCAGGGTCATGCCGCCGGTTTCCTCACAGGGGCAGAACACCCGGGCCACCCCCTCCAGGACCTCCAGGGTGCTGCCGGTGGGATGGCGCGAGGGATCAAGCAACAGCGACTGCCCGACCCGTAGCCGCACGATGGCGTCGCCATCACCAAGGCGGCCTCGGGAACGCAAGGGAAGGGGCGACAACACCGGATTCAGAAACTTGTTGAGAATGGGTCGCAACATAGCCCGATGGGACGCCGTTTTGCAAGCGATTCTCATTAGCGGTAGGCCTGGGGCTCAGATCAGCAGCAGGCGATCGAGGAATTGCTTCCAGCTCAGGCCCTGCAGCTGGGCGCCGAAGACGTGCTCCTGCTCGGCGGCGTCCAGGGGTGTCTGGCCCACGCTGCGCAGCAGCCGGTTCAGTTCCGCCGGATCGAGCCGGTCGTTGCCATCGCCATCGATCGGCAGCAGGTACTGCAACAGCCGCTCCTCCCCCTCGCGCAGCCGCCGCAGCCGCAGCATCAACTCGCTGAACTCCACCGCATCGACGCTGCCATCGCCATCGAGATCGATCGCCTGCAGCACGGCCGCCAGCTGCTCGCTTGCCACCGCCGCATCCCTGGAGCCGTCCCCCAGGCCCTCCGCCAGTTCCATCACACTCAGCCCGCCATCCCGATCGCGATCCAGCGAGGCGAACAGTGTCTCCAGCTCGCTCACCTGGTCCGGCTCGGCCCGGGCCAGCAGCGAGGGGTAGCGATCCCCGGCCAGGGCGCCGCGCAGCTGGCGGCGGAAATCGGCCATCAGCCGGCGGGCCACATCAAAGCGGCGGCGATGCTCCTCGGGGGTGAGGATCGAATGCAGGCCCACCGGAATCAGGGCCGGCACCCAGGCCTTGAGCAGCAGCAGCGCTAGCGCGGTGGCGACGACGAAGGGCAGGGTCAGCAGGGGCAGTCTGAGCTGGGGCAGGGGCCCGGCCGTGACGGCCTGCAGCAGGGTCCCCAGCGGCACCATCAACAGGCTGCAGAGCGCCGCCCCCGCCAGGCCGGCCACCAGGCTGAGGCGGTTGAGCGGATAGAACACCCCCGCCACGGCGATGGCGGTGAGCACCCCGTCGAGGCTCCAGAGGCCCTGGGCTACCTCCGCGGCGGGCGCTCCCAGCCCCAGGCCGGTGAGTCCTGCCACCAGGCCTCCGGCCAATCCCACCAGGGCCGCCAGGGGGCTAGCCGCGGCCACCGCCAGCAACACCAGAAGGCCGGAGATCAGGTTTGAGCAGAAAAACACCTGGCCAAAGCCCCGCGGCAGGGCCTCCAGCACGGCGACCAGGGGGCCGCTGACGGGATCGGGCTGGCTGGCCTGCAGCAGCTGCAGCTCCGGGTGGGCCAGGGCCGCGGCCAGCAACAGCAGCGACCAGGTGGCCAGGCAGAAGGGCAGGGTGAGCGGCGGCACACCGACAACCCGCAGCTGCCAGCGCCCCAGCCCATGCACCAGCACGGTGGTGAGGCCGGCCCCCAGCACCGTCAGCAGCAGCCAGGCCGGCGAAGGCGCCGCCGAGCCGTGATCGGCCAGGGCCGCCACCGCGCCCCCCACCAGGGCGCCGTTGAAGCCATAGATGCCGTTGCGCCGCGCCTGGCGATCGGCGCCGATCGCCCGGGCGAAGAGGTGGGCCGCCGCGATCCCCAGCACGGTCAGGGCCGCCGCCCAGAACGATTGCAGGGCCATGGCCAGCAGCAGCAGCAGACCGCTGAGCGGATTGTTGATGAAGATCACCTGGCCGCAGCTGCGCAGCCAGCCCACCAGCGTGTGGGCCAGGGGGTGATGGCCGCCGAGGCGG
>CAIKWV010000607.1 GCA_903831165.1 uncultured cyanobacterium | reverse complement strand
GAGCGAAGCGAGCCGCACCGGTCAAGAAGCCCGGCAAGCCACCGTGCAGGCCCAGGAGCTGTTTCGCGAGGGCAGCCCGGTGCTGATCAGCACGCTCAAGGAGATTCAGTCCCTGACCGCCACCACCAATCGGCTGCTGGACCTGCTGGTGGGCAGCAAGTTGCTGGAGCCCCAGCCCACCGCCCCACCGCCCCACCGCCCGTGGCCGGAGCAGCCCCCTCCCGGGCGCCCCTGAAGCGCCCCTGAAGACGCTCGGGCTCCGGCGTTCGCCCCGGGGCTGCCTATGGTCAAAGCGTGAGACCCGGCAGGAACGGGAGCAACCTCGGCAAACCCGGCAATCGCCGGTGCGGCCCCGCAGGCTGAACAGGGCTGCGGACTCCGAAATCCGTTCCTGCTTGATCAGCCTGTGCCGCCAGCTCTCGATGTCCGGCCGTTCAACGTCTCGCCCCCGCCCAGCTCCACGCCGCCACACCGCCCCCGCCCCCTGCGTTTCGCCTTCCTTTTCGCCAGCACCCCTGTCCCCGATGTCTCCCGCCAGCTCCGGCTCCAGCAGCCTTTCCGCCCCGAATGCCGCGGCCGTGATGGATCCGGTCCAAACGGCCCTGCCGGTGACGATCCTGACGGGCTTTCTCGGGGCCGGCAAGACCACCCTGTTGAACCACATCCTCACCAATCAGGAGGGGCTGAAAACAGCGGTCCTGGTCAATGAGTTCGGTGAGATCGGCATCGACAACGAACTGGTGGTGGCCACCGGTGAGGATATGGTCGAGCTCAGCAACGGCTGCATCTGCTGCTCGATCAACGGCGAACTGCTGGAGGCCGTTTACCGGATCCTGGAGCGCCCCGAAAAAGTGGACTATCTGGTGGTGGAGACCACGGGCCTGGCCGATCCCCTGCCGGTGGCGATGACCTTCCTGGGCAGCGATCTGCGCGACCTGACCCGCCTCGATTCGATCATCACCCTGGTGGATGCCGAGAACTTCGGCGAGGAGGTGCTGGAAGGCGAGGTGGCCCGCGCCCAGATCGTCTACAGCGACATGATCCTGCTCAACAAGTGCGATCTGGTGGAGGAAGCCAGGCTGGCCGAGCTTGAGACCCAGCTCAAGGCGATCAAGAGCGAAGCCCGCATCCTGCGCTCGGTCAAGGGCGAGGTGCCGCTGCCGCTGCTGCTGAGCGTGGGTCTGTTCGAGAGCGACAAGGTGGTGGCCCAGCAGAGCCATGAGGCCTGCGACCACGACCACGGCGTCTGCGTGCATGAGCACGACGATCACGCTCATGATCATGATCATGAGCCCCATCATCACCACGGCTCCAGCCAGACTGAAGCCCATCAAGATCACGATCACCAAGATCATGATCACCAAGATCATGATCATAAAAGTCATGATCACAAGGGTCATGATCACAGCGCGCACGATCACCATGAGCACGATCACAGCGGCCATCACGATCACGACCACGCTGCCCATCCCGATCACCAGGCGATCGAGGGCTTCACCTCGCTTTCGTTCCAGAGTGACGGTCCGTGTTCGCTGCGCAAGTTCCAGAATTTCCTCGACAACCAGATGCCGCCGGGGGTGTTCCGCGCCAAGGGAATCCTCTGGTTCAATGAGAGCGATCGCCGCCATATCTTCCATCTGGCCGGCAAGCGCTTTTCCATTGACGACAGCGACTGGCCCGCGGCCCCCAAGAACCAGCTGGTGCTGATCGGCAAAGGCCTCGACCACGCCACCCTGCGCCGCCAGCTCCAGGCCTGCGTGGCCAGGGACGCGGGCAAGGGATTCGGCTGAAGCCAGCCGCCGCAGCCCCCGCCGTTCCGCGCTTCAGCCCTTCCTGGGCTCAGTGGGGTCTGGTGTCCGCGTCCGACCGCTCCGTATCGAACGGCTCCGCATCGAGCCGCTCGGGGCCCCGAGATGGGCTCGCATGGCCTGGCACCGGGGTGATGGTTGCCCGATCGCCTGTGTCGCGATCAGTGCCCTGGCTTCCCAGGAGGTGTCGGTTCGGAACGCACCGATACCGCTCGGCGACGGTGGCAGGGTGATACTGAGCACCAACGGGTTTCCCCCGCTTCGGCGTGGGGAGGTAACGAGGAAAGTCCGGTGCGGTTCTTCGGGACCAACTCCGGCGCTGTCCCGCAGCTGTGATGGTCTGTCGCCCGGCCGCTTCGGCTGGCCGCGATGCACCTCAGTCAGAACGCTCACCCGCTTCACCATCCCTCACGTGCCGGCGCGGACCGGATCACTGCCATGAAGCTCTCCTCCCGTTCCCCCCTGCTGGCGCTCGGCGCCGGTTTCGGTCTCAGCCTGCTGTCGGCCCTGCCGGCCGGGGCCCATGGGCTGGCCTCCGGCGGCCTGTTGACCGGTGGACTGCACCCGCTGCTGGGCCTGGACCACTTGCTGCTGTTGGTGGGCGTGGGTGCCGCCGCCGCCGCCATCGATGCCGCGCTGCTGGTGTTTGCGCTCGCCGGCGCATTGGTGGGTGGCTGTTGCGGGGCTTTCGGCGCCGCGCTGCCCCTCGCTGAGCTGCTGGCTGCCCTTTCGGTCTCCGCCGTGGGGATGGTGTTGCTGCGGCCCCGGGGGGCGGATCGCCGCCCTGGCCTGGGCCTGGCCGGCGCCGTCGTTGCTGGGGCGGTGGCCATCCATGCCCTGCTGCACGGCCAGGCCGCCACGGGCGACCTGGGCTGGTGGCTGGGGGCCGGCGCCAGCTCCTCGGCGGTGGTGCTGATCGCCATGGCCGGCTTCCGTCGCCTGAACGCGGCCTGGCTGTCGCGCCTGGCCCTGGGCCTGGTCCTCGCTGGTGGCCTGCTGGCGCTCGTGCCGGTGGGGTGATCCCCGGCCGCGGTGGCGGTGGCGATTGCGACACCAAAACCGGGAATCCCGGCTAGGTTGATCGGACCCGAAGGAACCCCATGAGCGAACTCGTCCTGTTGGCGGGCTTCTTTGGTCTTCTCGGTCTGATCATCTGGCTGGGGTTCGATTCCGACGATGACAACGGCGGTGGCGGTCTGATGCAGCCCAGCCTGGTGCCGATTCCGGTCCGTCGTCAGCGCTGATCGGCAAGTCGGTTGGTCACCAACGGCTTCGGGTTTGATGTCGACGTCTGTTGATCCATCAAACCCCTGAATATTGTTGAGGTGCTGCATTGTTTCAGCGGCGCTCGATTTTTAAAGGGCATGTCAAGGGACAGTTCCCTTGTTGTTGATCAGCGAATAGCCCCCCTTGAATCCAGGCGATTCAGCTGATACGGAGGCTTGAGCTGACCCGGCTGCGATGACCTGAGCGGAGTCCGCACTGGCTCGTTGCGATTGGTGTTGCATCGATGCCATGGCAGCGCCATTGACCCGATCGCCTCACATCGGCGCGCAGGTCTTCAGCTCCTGTCCCGTGGTCGATGGGCTACGGGCCGCTGGGGATGCTCTGAAACCCTCAAGCCAGCGCTGGAGCACCCTGAGGAGCCCCCTGCATACCCCCTGTCGCGACCGACGGGAGCGTCAAGATTCCAGTTAGGGACTGTTCAACCCAGCCTCGAAACCGGATTTCGAATGCTTCCTATGTTCGCCTGAGGGGGGTGTGATTATTGTTGACTTCGCTGTTTTTCGACATGGCTGATCCTGTGGCCGCAAGCCAGGGCCTGGGCGCCCTTCTTGGTGAGCTGGCGGCCTTCGGCCTGGCGATCGGCTTCTCGCCGCTGCACATTGGCCTGCTGCTGCTGCTGCTGCTTGGCCCAAGGCCCCTGCAGCGTGGCGGCTGGTTTGTGGCCGGCTGGCTGATCACCGCCGCCCTTGCGGTGACGCTGCTGCTCACCGTCGGCCATGGGCTATTGCTCAGCATGGACAAGGGCAGCAGCCACCGCACCGGCCTGGATCTGCTGGCCGCCGGCGCCCTTCTGGCGCTGGGGATGAAGGAGCTACTGAACAAGGACGATGGTGACGCAGCGCCACCGGGCTGGACCCGCAAGTTGGATCAGTTCTGCGCCATGCCGCTGCCGCTGCTGCTGGCCATCAGTGCCGCCTTGGAGGTGGCCAGACCCGACGCGCTGTTCCTGTTCACCAAGACAGCCGGCAGCCTGCTGTCCGCAGGGCTTGGTCCTGGCACGGAACTTCTGGCCACAGGTGTCTTTAGCCTGGTCAGCGCCAGCCTGTTGCTGACACCGCTGCTGACTCTGCTTCTGGCCGGCCCCGAGCGGGTGCTGACCCTGCTGGAGCGGGGTAAACAATGGTTGTTTGCCAAAGGCGACCTGCTGGTTGGTCTGGTGAGCGTTTCCCTGGCGGTTTATCTGGGTTGGCAGGGCATCGAGGGCCTGCGGCTGGGGTGAGTGACTGGCGTGAGCGGGGGGCCGGGTTCCCAGCGCCGATCGGTTGGCAAGGGGTTGCGGAAGGCGGGTTGGGTGCGGGTGGCGCCGCAGTGGTGACAAGAAAAAAGCCCCCGCAATAGCAGGGGCCAGACGACGCTTGTTCTGCCTGATTGACCACAACCCTGGCGAAGATCCGGGCAACGGCCATGGAGAAGATCACCGTCAAACCAGGGATTGAGTCTCCGTTAGCGACCCAGCTGAGAAACGGGGTTGTCCAGAGCATCTCTAAGTTTTTGCTGAAAAAAAACTGTCTCGGCGACATTGGAGCATTCCATTTGAGCGCCCCTTCTTCAAAGCGATCTTGCTCCGAGGCAAAGCCTGGTTCAGCGTTGTTTGATGAGGCTGGTCGCTGGCTGGTCCGCTCTTTCGAGGCGTTTGTACCAGTCGCGTCAGCCCCAGGACCCGGCCAGGAGCCGATCGGTGCGGACCGTGCGTGCCGCCGTCTCCCGCCTCGCCTTGTTCGCCAGGTTTTGGATCTCTCAGAGCGGTGTGGCCGCAGCGTGAGCGTCCGGGTTGACGTGCCATTTCATACCTGCAAGCGCGTCATTGGTTCCGCCTCGCCCCCGCTTCAAGCCCTAGCTTCCGGAGTGCTTCCCCTGACCCCGGCCTTGGCGCAGCTCCCCTTGCCGATCCGCTTGCCCAACCTGTACCGATCGGTGCTGCTTCAGCCCTGGCGAAGCTCACGCGGCCCCTGGGCCGGGGCCCTGGCCAGTGGCCTGGGGGCGGCCCTGCTGCTGGGCGGCTGCGGCCAGAAGCCTGAGGCCACCAGCCTGGGGGTGTACTCGGGCCGGCACTACAACACCGACAAGCAGCTCTACCAGCAGTTTGAGGCTCGCACCGGCATCCAGGTCAAGCTGCTGGAGGGCAAGGACGATGCCCTGATTGAGCGCCTGCGCAACGAGGGCAGCAGCAGCCCGGCCGACGTGCTGGTGCTGGTGGATGCCGCCCGCCTGGCCAAGGCCGCCGATGCGGGTCTGTTCCGCCCGATCGATTCGGCGGCGCTGCGCCGCGATGTGCCCGCCAATCTGCGCGATTCGAAGCAGCGCTGGTTCGCCCTGACCCGCCGCGTGCGGGCCGTGGTGGTCAACCCGAAACTGGTGCCCCCCGGCAGCATCCGCAGCTACGCCGATCTGGCCAGCCCGGCCCTGCGGGGCCAGTTGTGCCTGCGCAACAGCCTCAGCGTCTACAACCAGTCCCTGGTGGCCGACCAGCTGATCCAGCGCGGTGAGGCGGCCACCAAAGCCTGGGTTGAGGGCATGGTCGCCAACGTCAGCCAGCCGTTCTTCACCTCCGACATCCCCCTGGCCCGGGCCGTCGGCAAGGGCCGCTGCGGGGTGGGCCTGGTGAACACCTACTACGTGGCCCGCATGCTTTCAGGCCAGGCGGGCCCGGACGATCAGGCCGCCGCCCGTCAGCTGAAGGTGATCCTGCCGGATCCGGCCCACGTCAACATCAGCGGTGCCGGCGTCACCGTCAGCTCCCGCCATCCGCAGGCCGCCCGCCAGCTGATCGAGTTCCTGGCCTCTCCTGCCGGCGGCCATGGCTACGCCGAGGCCAACGACGAGTACCCGCTCAGCGGCAGCGGTTCCAATCCGATCCTCAAGGGCTTCGGTCCCTTCCGCTCCGATGGCGTCAGCGCCGAGGCGATGGGTGCCCGCAACCGGGAGGCCGTGCGCCTGATGCGGGCCGCCGGATGGAACTGAGCTCCAGCCCGGACCCTGTTGCCGCCGTCGTGCCGGCTGGGCGCTCCCTGGCTGCAGCTCTTGGGCTCGGGCCCGCCCTGGCGGGTCGCCGCGGGCTGTTGGCGGTGGCCCTGGCGGTGGCTTTGCTGGCCCTGCTGCCGGTGCTGGCTCTGCTGGGGTACGCGGCCCAGGGCCGCGGCACCGGGCTGGGACTGGGGCCGAACGGTCTGGAGCAGCTGCTCAGCACCCTGGCCCTGGTGCTGGGGGTCGGCCTGGCCGGCGCGGCCCTGGGCACGGCCAATGGCTGGCTCTGCGCCAGCTGCCGCTTCGCCGGCCGTCGCTGGTTGCGGATCGCCCAGCTGCTGCCCCTGGCCACGCCGGCCTACCTGCTGGCCGCCACCTTGATCGATCTGGGCAGCCGCTGGGATCACCCCATCGGCGGCCGGGGCTGGGCGATCGCCGTGCTGACCCTGAGCACCTACAGCTATGTGTTTCTGCTGGCGACCGAAAGTTTCGGGGCCAGTGGCCGCCGCCTGCTGGAGGCCAGCCTCAGCCTGGGGGTGGGCCCCTGGGGCAGTTTCCGCCGGGTCGCCTTGCCGATGGCCCTGCCCGCCATCGGCGCCGGCATCGCCCTGAGCGCCATGGAGGTGGTGAACGATCTGGGCGCT
>CAIKWV010000606.1 GCA_903831165.1 uncultured cyanobacterium | reverse complement strand
GCCGCCAGGGCATCGGCAGCCGCCTCTGCCAGCACTCTCTGCAGACTGCCCGGCAGCTGGGCTTTCGGGCGATGCAGTTCAACCTGGTGGTCAGCACCAACACCGCCGGTC
Organism: uncultured cyanobacterium; assembly: GCA_903831165.1. Taxonomy (GTDB): domain Bacteria; phylum Cyanobacteriota; class Cyanobacteriia; order PCC-6307; family Cyanobiaceae; genus Cyanobium. The sequence continues at coordinate 2,411 of CAIKWV010000606.1, read as the reverse complement.
TGCGCTGCTGGCAGCGCCATGGCTTTCAGGTCATCGGCACGCTGCCGGCGGCCTTTCGCCACCAGCGGCTGGGCTATGTGGACGCCCTGGTGATGGTGCAGAGCCTGGTGGAGGAACCGGAGCGATGAAGCTGGTGCCCCTGCGGTTGCGGCCGGGTGAGGACCTGCGCCAGGCGCTGGAGGTCTGGATGGCCGACCAGAGCGAGCAGGCCGGCTGTGTGCTCAGCGCCGTCGGCAGCCTGTCGCAGGCGCAGCTGCGTCTGGCCGGGGCTGCGGCAACCACGACGATCCGCGGCGACCTGGAGATCCTCAGCCTGGCCGGCACCCTCTCAGCCGATGGCGCCCACCTGCACATCGCCCTCGCCGATGCCAGCGGCGCCGTGATCGGCGGCCACCTCGCCTCCGGCTCGCTGGTGCGCACCACCGCCGAGCTGGTGTTGGCGCTGCTGCCGGAGTGGCACTTCAACCGCGAACTGGATCCAGCCACTGGCTGCGCCGAGCTGCGGATCCAGCGCTGCGATCCCGGCTGAGCAACGGCAGCGAAATGGTGCACCACCGGTGCTGGCTCCTTGAGCTGGCGTGATAAGCAAGAGCAACAACGTCCAAACTGCTGCTCTCCATGGCCTCCATCGGGCAGAGATGACCGCACAGCGCCTGCAGGCGGCATGAACGAGCCGACGGGCGCCCAACCCACCGCGATGCAAAGCACCGAGATGCAAAGCACCGAGATGCAAAGCACCGAGATGCAGAGCATCGAGATGCAAAGCACCGAAGTGCTGGCTGGCTCGATCGAGCGGGTGACCTTTCACAGCGCCGAGAGCGGCTTCTGCGTGCTGCGGATCAAAGCGCGCGGCCACCGCGATCTGGTCACGGTGGTGGGCCATGCCGCCGAGATCAGCGCCGGTGAATGGGTCACGGTGAGTGGCACCTGGGTGAACAGCCGCGAACACGGCCAGCAGTTCAAGGCTTCCTTCCTCAAGGCCTCAGCGCCCACCACCGCCGAAGGCATTGAGAAGTACCTGGGCTCGGGGATGATCCGCGGCATCGGCCCCATCTACGCCAGCAAGCTGGTGGGCGCCTTTGGGGCCGAGGTGTTCGAGGTGATCGAGCAGGCCCCTGAGCGGCTGCGGGAAGTGCCTGGGATTGGCCAGGTGCGGGCCGGCCGCATCGCCCAGGCCTGGGCCGATCAGAAGGTGGTGCGCGAAATCATGGTGTTCCTGCACAGCCATGGCGTCGGCACGGCGCGGGCCGTGCGGATCTTCAAGACGTACGGCAATGACGCCGTGCAGGTGATGGCCGAGAACCCCTATCGCCTGGCCCGCGACATCCGCGGCATCGGCTTCCGCACCGCCGATGCGATCGCCGCGCGCCTCGGCATCGAAGCCACGGCGATGATCCGCCTGCGGGCCGGGGTCAATTACGCCTTGCTGGAGGCCAGCGGCGAGGGGCATTGCGGCCTGCCCACGGCCGAGCTGCTCAAGCTGGCGGGCGAGCTGCTGGCGGTGGAACGTCCAGCACCGACGCCAGCAGCCGAACCCGATGCAACGAAAGCTTCTGACCAGTGCGAAGAGCAGGGCGGCGCAGCCGCAAAGCCACCTCCCCGTCCAGCGGCCCCCGCCAACCGGGTTCCGCTCGAGCCCGCCGTGATCCAGTCCGCGCTCAATCTGGAACTGAGCGAGGGCTCGGTGGTGGTCGACACCCTGGCGGGCGAGGCCGCGATCTTCCTGGCCCATTTGCACCGTGATGAGCGGCGCATTGCAGAAGTGCTGCAGGAGCTGGCGCATGGGCAACCCCCGTGGGGAACGATCGATGCCAGCAAGGCCATCCCCTGGGTGGAGCAACGCCTGGGCCTGGAGCTGGCTGCCAGTCAGAAGACGGCGGTGACAGAAGCTCTCGCCAGCAAAGTGCTGGTGATCACTGGTGGGCCTGGTGTCGGCAAGACCACCTTGATTAACGCGATCCTGCGGATCCTGGCGGCCAAGAAGCTGCGCATCCAGCTCTGCGCCCCCACCGGCCGGGCCGCCAAACGCATGGCTGAGGCCACGGGCCTGGAGGCCCGCACGATTCACCGCTTGTTGGAGTACGACCCTGGCGCCCATAGCTTCCGCCGCGGCACCGAGCTGCCGTTGGAGTGCGACCTGCTGGTGGTCGATGAAACCTCGATGGTGGATGTGCCGTTGATGGCCTCCTTGCTGGCCGCCATCCCTCCCGAGGCCGCCCTGCTGCTGGTGGGCGATGTGGACCAACTGCCCTCGGTGGGGCCGGGCCAGGTGCTCGCCGATGCCATCAGCAGCGGCGCCCTGCCAGTGGCCCGACTGACGGAGGTGTTCCGCCAGGCGGCCAGCAGCCGGATCATCACCACCGCCCATGCCATCAACGCCGGCACCATTCCGGATCTACGGCCTCCGGCCG
>CAIKWV010000605.1 GCA_903831165.1 uncultured cyanobacterium | reverse complement strand
GTTTCCTCTGGGACAGCGCCCCGGGCCTGTGCCTGGCCGCCAGCGGCAGCACCAACGCCCTGGAGCTGAGCGGGCCGCGCCGCTTTGAGCTGGCCCAACGGTTCAGCTCCGTGTGCCTCAGCCGCCTGGCCGCCCCCCAGGCCTGCCCGCCCCTGGCCCGGCCGCGGGTGCTGCTGGCCTTCGCCTTCTTCGACAGCCCCCTGCAGCAGGGCACCGGTGCGGCTGGCGTCCAGGCGGTCCTGCCCCGCTGGCAACTGAGCCGCCAGGGGCGCCATTGCTGGCTGCGCCTGCAGCGCAACCTGGGCGGGGGCATCACGGCCCGCAGCCTGGCCGAAGAGCTGTGGGAGATGGGATTGAAGCTCGAGCGAGCCGCCGCCGCGGCCGAGCCGATCACCAGCCTGGAGGGCGGCAGCGCCCGCATCGCCCATGGCTCCAGCTGGCAGCTCGGCTATCGGGCGGCCATGGACAAGGCCCTGGAGCTGGTGGAAGGCGGCGAACTGCGCAAGCTGGTGCTGGCGGTGCGCCAGCAGCTGCAGCTCGATCGCCCCCTGGACCCACTCAGCCTGCTGCGCCATCTGCGCCGCAGCCAGCCCGGCAGCTGCCGCTTCCTCTGGCAGCAATCCGGCGCCGAGGCGCTGCTGGGGGCCTCCCCCGAACGGCTGCTGACGGTGCGCCAAGGCCAGCTGCGCAGTGACGCCCTGGCGGGCACCGCGCCCCTGGGCGAAGCGGCGGCCGAGCTGCTGCACTCCCAGAAGGATCGCCACGAACACGAGCTGGTGGTCGAGACGATCACCGCCGTGCTGCAGCGATTGGGCCTGGAGCCGCGGCGGCCCCGCCATCCGCGACTCGCGCGCCATGGCTCCCTGGTGCATCTGCACACGCCGATCACCGCCTCCCTGGCGGAGCACCAGCCCCTGGCCCTGGCCGAGGCGCTCCATCCCACCCCGGCGGTGGCCGGTCTGCCGCGACGGGAGGCGATGGCCTGGCTGCGCAGCCTCGAACCGTTCGAGCGCGGCCACTACGCCGCCCCGATCGGCTGGCTCGACAGCGAGGGCGACCTGGACCTGCGGGTGGCGATCCGCAGCGGCATCCTGCGGGGCCAGCAGCTCGAACTCACCGCTGGCGCCGGCCTGGTGCGGGGCTCCCGGCCGGAGCGGGAACTGCAGGAGGTGGCCCTGAAGCTGGGGGTGCTGCAGCAGCAGCTGAATCTGCCGGCAGCGGCACCCATCGGCTGAGGCACCCCCGGGCCCGGCGGGCCCGCGGTTCAGGGCGGCGGTGATCCCCCGGGCTCGGATCCGTCAGGACCAGGCCGCTGGCATGGAGCGGGTTCAGGAACCTGTGGAACAACCGCAACGGATCGCCCACCCGTTGTTGCGGTGGCGCCAGAAGACCGTGACCACGAGATGGCCAGCGCGCGAGGGGACCGTTGATCGGAGCCGGTGCCATCGGTTGGCGGACGCTGCCTCGGCCGAAACCCGCCATCAGGTCAGCCGATCCCCATCCCGAACCCTGGCGACGGCGTTCGCCTGAACCCGTCACGATCAAAGCCGCGAGCCACTCGATCGTCGAATCCGCCAGCGGAATGCCACCCAGGCGCTCCAGCTCGCGCACTGCGGTGGGGCGGGTGACGTTGATCTGGCTGAGACGGCCATCGATCCCGTCGAAACGACAAAGTTGAGGCCCTCCGCTCGCCTCAGCCAGCCCCGCCCGCAAATCCCGCTCAGCCCGCCAGCCGCTCGATCGTCAGATCCGCCAGGGGAATGCCGCCCAGCCGTTCCACCTCGCGCACGCCGGTGGGGCTGGTGACGTTGATCTCACTGAGGCGTCCATCAATCACATCGATGCCGACAAACAACAGCCCCTCCGCCCGCAGGGCCGGCGCCAGTTCGGCGCAGATGCGCCGCTCCGCCTC
>CAIKWV010000604.1 GCA_903831165.1 uncultured cyanobacterium | reverse complement strand
GCCGGCGATGGCGACATCCCCCATCCGGCTATCGGCCGAGCCCGGCGCATGCAGGTGGCCCGGCCCGAACTGCAACACGAGGTGATGATCGAAGCGGTGGAAAACCACATGCCCGAGGTGATCGTGATCGATGAGATCGGCACCGAACGGGAGGCCCTGGCGGCCCGCACCATCGCCGAGCGGGGCGTCGTGCTGGTGGCCACCGCCCACGGCAACGAACTGGCCAACCTGATCAAGAACCCCACCCTCAGCGACCTGGTCGGCGGCATCCAATCGGTGACCCTCGGCGATGAGGAGGCCCGTCGCCGCCGCACCCAGAAGACCGTGCTGGAGCGGGCGGCCGAGCCCACCTTCGCGATGGCGGTGGAGATGCACAGCCGCCATCGCTGGCTGGTGCACCGCGAGGTGGCCGGCACCGTGGACCTGCTGTTGCGGGGCCAGACCTCCCGCCCGGAGATCCGGGAGCTGGGGCCCGACGGTCAGTTGCTGCTGCGCCAGCCGGCTCCGTTCGTGCCGCCGGCCGCCGCAGGCTCCAGGCTCGCTCAGGCGGTCACCCCGATCGCCGGTTCGGGTCTGCGCGGGGCCAGGCCCCTGGCGGCGGTGCCCCTGCCCGATCCCTTCGCCCCCTCGGCTGTCGATCAGCCGCTTGCCCTGCCGGAGCCCCCAGGGGCGGCTCCCCTGCGCCTGTGCGCGGTCGGTCTCTCCCCCCAGCTGTTGCAGGAGGCCGTGCGCAGCAGCGGCTTGCCGGCCGAGGTGGTGGCCGAACCGGAGCAGGCCGATGCGGTTCTCAGTCTGCGCGGTGAACTGGGCCGCGATCCGGAGCTGCGGCGCCGGGCCCAGCTGCTGGGCCTACCGATCCTGGTGATCAAGTCCGACAGCCTGCATCAGCTGCAGCGCGCCATCCAGCGCCTGCTGGAGCGCCGTCGTGAGCCGCAGCTGCCGGAGGCCGGCGAGGCTGCCCAGACCGGCCAGCGCCTGGATGACGCCCATGCGGCCCTGGAGGAGTGCCGTCTGGCGGTGGAGCAGGTGGTGCTGCCCCAGGGCCGGCCGGTCGAACTGCTGCCCCGCAGCGATCGGGTGCGACGCATGCAAGAGGATCTCGTCAGCCACTACCGCCTGCGTTCCGCCGTCTTCGGCCGGGGAGCCCAGCAGCGGCTGCGGGTGTTCCCCTCCTGAGGTGCCAGGCCTGTTGACGAAGGGCCGGCCACTGTGGGTAACTGTTGATGCGCCGGTTTCGGCGGGGTCCATGGGTCTGAAGACGGTCGAAGCCCGGTCTTGTTGCCGAGTTTTGAGGCGGTCTTTGGAGCGAGGGGCTCCCGGTCATCAGATCGGCCACCTCGGTCCCAGCAGGGGACCGGAATGGACTAAAAACCATTCGATCCGGTCCAAATCAAGGGCCAGACTGGTCTCTTCCCCAGACCAGACCGGTCCACCCCAAGGACCAATCAATGGGTCGTCGCCAAGCGGTAAGGCAGCGGGTTTTGGTCCCGCCATTCCTAGGTTCGAATCCTAGCGACCCAGTTTTCAAGCCTTTTCTGGTGCAGCAATCTGGCTCCGAGCCTGCTGCACGGGATCCCGCGCGAGTCGGGTTCAGCTCTGTCCGATCAGGCCAGTCCAAAGGCGAGAGCTGGCTCTCAAGAAGCCCCCTGGGTCTTCATGATCCGCTGGTCTGTGCTTGTTCGGTGGGCTGAACGGATGGACTCCCCCGCGCCTTCGCTGCCGCAGCTTGTTTTCGACTTTGACGGCGTGCTGGTCGACGGCATGCGCGAGTACTGGTGGTCGGCCCGCCGTGCCGCCCAGCGGCTCTGCCCAGGCCTGTCCCTGCCCGAGGCGGTGCCCGCCGGATTCGCCCACTTGCGGCCCCTGATCCATCAGGGCTGGGAAATGGTGTTGATGGCGGCCGAGCTGGGACGGCCTGAGGCTGATCTGGACGGCTTGCTGGCCGATTACGACGGCGCCCTGCAGCCTGCTCTGGAGCGATGGGGCTGGAGTCCGCAGGCGTTGCAGGCGGCCCTGGAGGCGGTTCGCTCCGAGGCCATCGCGGCTGACCGGGAGGCCTGGCTGGCCCTGCATCGCTTCTTCCCCGGCGTGCCTGAGCGCTTGGTGGCTCTGGAGCGGGAGGGGGCGTCCTGGATGGTGCTCACCACCAAAGGGGGCGCTTTCGCCTCCGAATTGCTGGCGGCCGCCGGACTGGTGCCCGCGGCTCTGTTCGGCCACGAGCAGGGCAGCAAGCCCGAGGTGCTGCGGCAGCTGCTGCAACGGGGATCGGGGCCCCTCTGGTTCATTGAGGACCGCCGTCCGACCCTGGAGCTGGTGCGAGCCACCCCGGGACTGGAGGCGGTGCGCTGCTTTCTGGTGTCCT
>CAIKWV010000603.1 GCA_903831165.1 uncultured cyanobacterium | reverse complement strand
CATGGCGAGCTGGGGCCATTGCATCAGGCCAGCGGGCCAGCTGTGCAAATGCACCAAAAGACTGGCTCAGGAGAGCAAATGCACCAGTCGGCTGTCGCCACCATGCAGGCTTGGACCTATGGCTGTGATCGGTGGCCGGATTGGTCGGCCGGGCCTGACGCGGTGGTGCTTGACCCGCTGGTGCATCTGCTGGAGCCAGAGCAGCGCCAACGCCTCCAGGCACGGCTTGAGACCTGCAGCTGCTGGCCGGCGCCCGATCCGTTGCCGTTGCCACCACCGATAACGCCAGCGCAATGGCGAGCCCTATTTGAGGTTGATGGATGCCTACTCGGAGCGAGCTAGAGCGCTGCCCGCAATGCGGAGGGAAAGGCGTCACGATCCAAACCCGAAAGACGACCCATGGCCAACGGCGGCGGCGGCATGAATGCCAAGACTGCCGGCATCGGTGGACAACTTGGGAGGTGTTGCCGCTTGGTGAGGTGCCGGTATCGCATCGCAAGATGCCAAAGCGGGCGCTTGATGACGACCGACTGCTGGAGGTATTGGTGACCCGCTCCAAGGTGCCGGCAACGGTGCTGGCGCGTGAATGGGGGATTTCACCATGGCCGATCTGGCAGGCGCGTAAAGGGTATGGGTATACCGACCGATTGCCGCACCTGGCGCGAGGTAGCGGCTGCCTGACCTGCAAGAACTGGCGTAGCTACGGCTGCGGCCTTGGATTCCCTGAAGCGCACCTAGAGGGGCCTGGCTTTGCTGCTGAATGTGCGGCGTTTATTGCCGCCTAGCCTTGATCGTGGGACCCCGACTCCTGCCGGTCCTGCCCGGTGGGGGTTTTTTGTGGGGGGGCAACTGTCAAAGAATCATGGAATCTTTGACAGTTGCCAGCTCTTACGTCAATGCCTGCCGCACCCGGTAGACGGTGATGCCCAGCCGCTCGGCAATGGCGCGCTGGCTGTGGCCCTGTTGCCGTAGGCGGCGGATCCGTTGGGGCTGGGTTTCGCTCAGCCAGTAGATGACTGCAACAAAAACGAGCAGGGGCGTGATCGCCCAGAGCAGGGCGCAAGTGATGGTTGCCATAGGTTCAAATGCTTGGTGGATCAACCAGGGGGCAGCGCCCGCGCCTGGGTGATGGGGTCACTATACACCGCTGTACACCCACGCGAGCCTCACTGGTTCACGGAATACAATCCGCCCCATGCGCCTCACAGTCGCCTACGGCAGGGTCAGCACCAGCAGCGGCGAGCAGCTCTCAGCCCTGGACGTTCAGCTGTCTTGGCTTCAGGCGCAAGGCGCCGATGTGATCCTGTCAGACGTGGAGTCCGGGCGGGTGATCGCCAGGCCCAACTACCAGCAGCTCAAGGCAATGGTCAGCGCCGGCAAGGTTGGCCGGGTGGTCGCCACCAGCTTGAGCCGGCTGGGTCGGGACGCTGCCGAAAGTGATGCGTTTGTGCGGTTGTGCGATGAGCACGGCACCAGCTGCCTGACCCGCGACGATGGTCAGCTCACCATGGCCACCCCAGAGGATCTGCTGCTCACCCGCCTCAAGGGTTCCCTAAGCCAGGGGGAATCGATGCGGATTCAGCAGCGGGTGCTGCGCGGCCTTGAGCAGGGCAGAGAGCTGGGCAAGCCGATGCGCAAGCCGTGCTGGGCGTATCAGCTGCGGGCCGATCGGCTGGCGCTGGAGCCGCACCCAGTTGAGTTTGCCAAGGCTCAGCGGTTCCTGGTCAAGTTGCGGGCCAACAGTTGGCGCATGGCGGCAACGCTCAATGAAAACCGCGACTTGGCGCCATTCACCTCATGCCGTGGCGTGCGGGCCTGGCTGCTCAACCCGACCCTGCGCGGTGGCATCGGTTATCGGCAACGGGCCAACCATTCGTTTGAGTCGATCACCTGGGGCCGGCATGAGGCGCTGATGAGCCACGCCGAGTTTGAGGAATTTGAGCGGGTGGTGGCCGGCAATCGGCTGCTCTGGGGGCGCAACGTGGCCACGATCCCCCGGCTGCTCACCGGGCTGGTGGAGTGTTCAGAGTGCGGCTGCCGGCTCAAGTACATCAGCGGACGAAAGATTGCCTCATTGAAATGCTCGGGCACCTTTTGCAGTCAGCTGTACAAAGGCACACCTGAGGATGTGATCGTGCGGTTTTGCATTGCAGAGATCAGCCAGCGAGCTGCTGAACGGTTGGCGGCCACGGTGGCATCAGATGAACCGCCAGAGGCTCGGGAGTTGCGCCGGGCGATCGTGGCATTGCAGGCCTTGAAAGATCCAGACCTTGCGGCTGTCATTGCAGGCAAGGAATCTCGTCTGGAGCGGCTGCTGCAGGTGCCTGCGGTTGACGATGGGCTGGTGCGGAAGATTGCCGACCCGCAATGGTTTGACGTGCTCCCAGCCGACCAGTTGCGCGAGATCCTGCAGGCGCTGGTGCAGCGGGTGACTGTGACCAAGCAGGAACCGACGGCCATTCGCCTGAGGCTTTAGCGGCGTCGTACCGGGCCGTGTTTTCCAGGACGATCTGCCCCAGGGTGCGGTTGCTCATGCTCGGCACTCTGAGCCCCACCCTGCCACCCCGTCAAGCCATCAGGACTCCAATCCTTGCGATCTGCAGCGCGTATGCAGCGGCACTTGCGAGTCGTTCCTCGGGAGCCTTAGGGTTTCGGTAAGGCCATGAGATCGCAATGCCGAGCACCTACTCCTTAGTCCGAGAGCGCCAGGAGGAAGCTGCCTTGGAATTTGGCGCCATGCTGCGCCGATGGCGCAAGGTGAACGGCTGGACCCAGTACACGGCCAAGCACTGGGCCGAGGACGCGGGACACTCCAGCGGTAGCCACAGCGGCCTCTCAGAGCTGGAGCGGGGCCTGACGCGCCATCCCAGGTCGGCCGTAT
>CAIKWV010000602.1 GCA_903831165.1 uncultured cyanobacterium | reverse complement strand
CGGTCGGAGCTTGCCTGAGTCCCAGGTTCGCCGCCGGGCGCCGGTCCCTGCAGGCTGGAGACGGCCTCCTCCATGCAGTCGCGCACCAGGGTCTTCACGCCGGTGAGGGAGAGGCGGCCGCGCACCCGGTCCCGCAGGGAGGCGATGCGGCCCTCGGCCCGCCTCCAGAGGCTGGCGGTCGTTGGGGCATCAGCCTGCTCAGCTTCAGCCTGCAGCGCTTGCACCGGATCGGCCCCCGCCGATTCCGGGTTCCCCCAGGGTTGATCCTGGTCTGTCGTCCCGGCCGGTTCAGAAGCGCTCGGTTGGGGCTGGGGAATCACAAACGAAAACCGCGTCAGGGAGCGGTTTTCCAGAGCTGGAACGTTCTGGGGATCGCTGAACAAGTCGGCGGGGGGGTCTTCCAGGTCCAGCGGCGGTTCGGCCGCGTCCAGCCTGGAATCGGGCGCCTTGGTGGCGGCAGGCTCGCTGACCGGCTGGAGGCCATAGCCGGGGAACTCAGCCGCCAGGGCCTCAAAGGCCGCGTCGACGGCGGCCACCGCCCGCAGGTTCAGTTCGGGCCTGCCCTGCAGGGGCTCGGGCGCCACTGATCCGTTCTCCCCGGTGGCCTCCACCGGCTCCGCACCAAGGTCGTGTTCGGGTGCAAGGCCAAGCTCCGCTGCTACCCCATGCGCCGTGGCAACGCCTTGGGCTGGCTCGGATTCGATCGGGATCGCCAGCTCGCGGTGGGAGTCGAGCGCCGCGATCACGCCGGGCACCTCGGCCGCGGCGGCTGGGTCGGCTTCGAACGCTGAGGCGAAGGCCATCGGGGCCGCTTCGACGTCAAGGGTCGCCGACCCTGCAGGCGTGGAGACGATCGGATCCGCCGCTGCGAGCCGTACGAGGGGCTCGCAGCCAGCCTGGGCCAGCATGGACCGGGGCACCGCAGCCATCGGCTGGGCCGCCAGCAGCTGGCCCAGCCAGGTCCAATCCAGAGCTTCGCTGTCCTGCGTCGGGGCGCGGCGCTGCAGCGTCGCCATGGCGGCCACCCCCCGGCGATGGACCAGCTGCTGGACCAGTCGCAGACAGCTGCTGGCATCGCGCTGCCCCAGGGCTTTGAGCAGCTCAGCTTCGGGATCGGGACGGGCAGGCAGGGTCGGGGCGGGGCCGGAGACGGGCTGGGGCACGATGGACTCAGGTGAGTTTGCGATCCAGCAGGGGACGGATCGCCAGGAAAAGACCCACCGCCAGTGCCGCCAGGATCCCGAGACAGGTGGCGGCAGTCAGGTCGCCGTAGGGGGCGTTCAGCACCACGTTGGAGAGGTGGAACGTCCCGCCATAGGCGGCACGGATGGGTTCAATCGCGAAGGTAAGGGGATTCAGCGCCGCTAGCCAGCCCAACCAGCCCGGCATGAAGGAGATCGGGGCCAATGCGGTGCTGGCGAACAACAACGGCAGGTTGGCGACGAAGATGACGGCGATCAGCTCGATGTGACCGGGCAGGGCGAAGGCCAGACCCAGGCTGAGGGCCGTGACGGCGAACACCAGCAACAGCAGGGTGACCAACACCACCACCAGGCCGGCAGCCCCGGGCCAGCCGTAGCCCAGCAGGGCCGCCGTGACCATGATCGCCAGGCTCTGGACCAGGCTGAGACTGGTGATGTAGAGCACTGAAGCCAGCACGATCGAGCTGCGGGAGCGCAGCGGTGCCACCAGCAACCGATTCAGAAAGCCGAACTCCCGGTCGAACATCACCGGCAGGCCGGCATTGAGCGCCGCACTGAAGGCGGTGAAGACGATCACCCCGGCACCGAGGAAGCGGCCATAGCTGCCGCCACCAGGCAACAGACCCTCGGGGGCATTGGCAAACAGCGCCCCGAACAGCACCAGCCAGATCAGTGGCTGCAGGACACCGGCCACCAGGGTGGAGGGACGGCGGGCCAGCTGCACGAACAGGCGGCGCGTCAACGCCAGGGTTTCCTGACGGATCTCGGCAAAGGCGGAAGGACCTTCGGCAACGGTCTTCAGGGGGCCCAGGGAGGGGGTGGCGCTGGTCATCGCGTGGGGAGGTTGGAAGACGGGAGACGCGGCTCAGCGCATCGACTGCTTGCGCTCGACCTTGGGGTCGCGCAGGCCGGCCACCGAGAGTTCGGCGTCCATCAGGGTGCGGCCGGTGGCCTGCAGGTAGACATCATCGAGGCTGGGGCGGCTCTGGGCGAGCGCGAACACCGGCAGTTCGGCCTCGGCCAACTGGCTGCGCAGTCGCGCGATCACCTCGCCGTCCTGGACGACGAGATTGAGGGAGTAGCCCTGGGAGCGGTTGACCACCACCTGGCGCACACCTGGACAGCTCTGCAGCAGGTCCTGCACCCGCGCAGCTTCGGTCGCATCGCTGAACTCCCGCACCCGCAGCGTGACCCGATCGCCGCCCAGGGCGTCCTTGAGGGCCTGGGGCGTCCCTTCGGCGATCACCCGACCGGCCTCGATGATGGCCAGTCGATCCGCCAGGGCGTCCACCTCCTCGAGGTAGTGGCTGCTGAGCAGCACGGTGGTGCCCTGATCACGCAACTGCTGCAGCACCTGCCAGATCGCGGCGCGGCTTTCGATGTCGAGGCCGACCGTGGGCTCGTCGAGCACCAGCAGCCGGGGGCGATGCAGCAGCCCGGCCGCCAGATCCAGACGGCGTCGCATGCCGCCCGAATAGGTGCCACAACGGCGGTCGATCCATTCCTGCATGCCCAGCAGGCCGATCAGCTCCTCGATGCGGCCGTTGCGATCGGCGGTGGCCAGGTGATAAAGGTCGCCCTGGAGGGCCAGGAGCTCGCGGCCGCTGAGAATTTTGTCAATCGCCACCTCCTGGGCGACATAGCCCAGCAGGCGCCGGACCCCGCGGGGATCGGTCAGGGCGTCGACGCCGGCCACCATGACGCTGCCGGCGTCCGGGGCCAGCAGGGTCGACAGGATGCGCAGGGCCGTGGTCTTGCCGGCGCCGTTGGGACCGAGCAGCCCGTAGAGACAGCCCTCGGGGACGCTCAGGCTGAGATCGTCGAGGGCCTGCACCGGGGCCAGCTTGGAGCCGCCGCCATACCGTTTGCTGAGGTGTTGGAGCTCAATCAAGCCCGAAGATCTCCGTGGAAAGCATGGCAGCGCAATCTAGGCAGCACCGGGGGCTCCGAGGGAGGGAAGGGTGCTCCACAGATTGATTAAGGAGGTCAGCTGAAGGCTGGCCGCCTGGGGGGTGCGGGCCAGCAGCAGCAGCAGGCAGATGCCGAACAGATAGAGAATCGACCAGCGAAACAGGCTGCGGGCCATGCGCGGATCTTCCGGCTCAAGGCTGAGCCTTCGGCTGAGCTGCAGCAGGCGGCCGTTGAAGGGCAGCACCAGCAGCCCGTAGAGCCAGCCGCCCGTCGGCACCACCAGGATCCCCAGCAGGCTGAGGCCGATCGTGACCCAGGTGTAGCGACCGATCTCGCGGGCGGTCAGGGCCACGCCCTTGACCACCGGCAGCATCGGGATGCCGACGGAGCGGTAGTCCTCGCGCAACAACAGGGCCAAGGACCAGAAATGGGCCGGAGTCCAGACCATCACCAGGCTGAACAGCCACCAGGCGGGCCAGCCAAGCGAGCCACTGGCGGCTGCGGCCCCCACCAGCGGTGGGATGGCGCCGGCGACCCCGCCGATCACGATGTTCTGGGTGGTGCGCGGCTTGAGCAGGGCGGTGTAGAGCAGCACGTAACTGCAGAGACCCAGCAGGGCGAGGCTGGCCGCCAGGGCATTGACGCCGAACACCAACAGGGCGATGGAGCTCAGGGTGAGGGCAATCGCCAGCGCGAAGGCCTGCCGGCTGGCCAGGCGTCCGGAGGGCAGGGCGCGCCGGCTGGTGCGCTGCATGCGGCCGTCTAGTGCCTCTTCCCACAGGCAATTGAGGACCCCGGCGGCGGCAGAGGCCATGGCCCCACCGACCAGGGTGCAGCTGATGCGCAGAGGGCTGGGGGGCCAGTCGGGGGTGACCGCCATGCCGGCCAGGGTGGTCGCCAGCAGCAGCGGAATCAGCCTGGGCTTGGCCACTTCCAGCCAGGCCGGCAACCGCACCGATGGGCGAATTGTGCTGACCTCGGCGACGGTTGCTGACGCCGGGGGCGCCAGGACGGTGGCACTAACCATGATCGACCTCCAGATTGGGCTGAACAGAACGAGTCAGGCCTGGCCAGGTGCGGCCGAGCAGAGCTCCGAGAACGGCCACCAGTAGGGCCGCCACGAATTGATGGGTCACGGTGATGGCCGGGACGGCCAGCTCAAGGCGCAGGGTGGTAACCCCCAGGACCACCTGCAGCAGCACCAGGCCGCTGCCCGTCAGGGCCAGGCCGCGCCAGATGGCCACCGGCTTCGGCAGGGCCAGGGAGCCCAAGCCCAGCAGCAGCACCGAGACCGCCGCCGGATAAGCCCCCAGCCGATGGGCCAGGAGCCAGGAGCAGGCCTCCCCGGCGGCGAAACAAAGCTGGGCGCTCCATTGACTGGCCATGGCCCCACCCAGGACGCACTGGCCGAGCACCAGAACCACGGGAACGGGAAGCAAAACACGCCACCAGAGCGGGGTGACCGGGGCAGGCAGCCCCTGGGCCCTGGAGCCAGGGAGCGGCTCGGCCAGGGCAACCAGCAGGCGCTGATGCAGGGCGCTCACCAGCAGCACCAGGACCAGTGCGGTGATCAGATGGGCGGTGACGGTTGAGGCCTGCAGCAGCTGGAGCACCGTGAGGGCTCCGAGCAGGCCCTGGGCGGCCACCAGGGCCAGGGCCCCAGCGGCAAACCAGGGCAGCCAGCGGGGCAGCCGAGCGCGGTAGGCCACGGATAAGCCACTCAAGGTCAGCAGGGCCAGACCGACGAGAAAGGCATCCAGCCGGTGGAACCATTCCAGAAAGACCTGCAGGTTCATCTGGTGTCCCGGCAGCAGCGCCCCGTAGCAGAGCGGCCAGTCCGGACAGGCCAGGCCGGCCTCCATCACCCTGGTCGTGCCACCGATCACCACCAAAGCCACCAGGGCGACCACCAGGTGGCCGGTCAGCAGGGGCAGGGCGCGACGAAGGCTGTGAGGCAGAGCTGGACCAATGGACAGCTCCGGTGTCGGTGGGGGCGGCTGGGCCCGAACCGGCAATGGCGTGTCCACAGCAAGTGAGCCGCGGCTGAAGAGCGGAGATTGCAGAGACACCACCGTCTTGAGATCGGAGGCATAACTTAGCGAGTTTGCTCAGATGAGCGATCCCGCACATCTCAGCGACTAAATGCAAAGTTTATTGGTAAATGCTGCTCTCGCTACAGGCGAACTCGCCATCGGCGGACGAAATCCATAGGGTGGAACCCGATTGATGCATCGACTTGGCCATCCCCTCCGCTCTGGTCACCCTGTTGCTTGGCATGGGCCTTGTCCTGGCGGGCCTCTGGGTGGGCCAGAACGTTCAGCTGCTGCCCCTTGATGCCAGCAGCAACGCTCCTGTCTACGACTCCCTGTTTCAGGTTCTCTTCAGCATTGGCACGATTCTGTTTCTCGGAATCGTCGGACTGGTTGTGTTCAGTCTGGTGCGATTCCGCAGGCGCCCCGGAGATCTGGCTGATGGCGCCGCCATCGAAGGCAATTTGCCTCTGGAAATAGTCTGGACCGCAATTCCGGCGATCGTGGTCTTGTTTGTCGGCATCTATAGCTACGACATCTATGAGCGCATGGGTGGCATGGTCGCTCTCAACGACCACAGCGCCATGCATCATCCGGCAGCCGTGCAGCAGGCCTCCAATGGGTCAGCTGGGATGGCGGATGCCTCCCCAGGAGGATCCGGGGAACCGAGAGTCTGGGCAGGTATCGGCAGCAGTGACAGCAGCGAAGGCAGCCTGCCAGTTGAGGTGACCGCCATGCAATTTGCTTTCATTTTTCACTACCCCGATGGAGACATCACCAGTGGAGAACTGCATGTACCCGTCAACCGTCCTGTGGAGCTGCGCATGAAGGCCAATGATGTGATTCATGCCTTCTGGGTGCCCCAGTTCCGCCTCAAGCAGGATGTAATCCCCGGTCAACCCACCGTGCTCTCGTTCACGGCCACTCGGGCCGGCAGTTATCCCATTGTCTGCGCCGAACTCTGTGGGCCGTATCACGGCGGCATGCGCTCCACCGTGGTGGTCCATGAAGAGGAAGCCTTCAATCAGTGGTTTGAAACCAATGCGCCAGCCAAGCCAAAGCCCGCCACCCTGGCCAGCGCCGGCCTCACTCCAACGGCCTGATTCCTCCACTTCGCTGCAGCTTTCATCACGCCAGCCATGACCGTCGCCTCACCCGCCGATTTCGAGCCCCAGGGGCTGCAACCTCAGGGTTGGTTGAAGTATTTCAGTTTCAGCCTTGATCACAAGGTGATCGGTCTCCAGTATCTGGTCACCGGCTTCATCTTCTACTTCATCGGTGGCGCCCTGGCCGGCGTGATCCGCATGGAGCTCACCAGTCCGATCAGTGATTTCGTCAGCCGCGAGACCTACAACGAGGTGCTCACCCTGCACGGGACAGTGATGATCTTCCTTTGGATCGTGCCGGTGGTGAATGGCGCTTTCGGTAACTATTTGATCCCGTTTTATGTCGGCGCCCGCGACATGGCCTTCCCCCGGCTCAATGCGGTCGCCTTCTGGCTCATTCCTCCAGCCGGCATCCTGCTGATTGCCAGCTACTTCATCGCCGGCGGCGCCGCCCAGTCCGGCTGGACCGCTTACCCGCCCCTCAGCCTGACCACACCGGCGATCGGGCAGGTGATCTGGATTTTGAGTGTGCTGTTGCTGGGTGGTAGTTCAATCTTCGGCGGCATCAACTTCATCGCCACCATCCTCAAGCTCAGGCGGCCAGGACTGAAGTTGATGCAGCTGCCGATGTATTGCTGGGCCATGCTCGGCACCAGCATCCTGGTGGTGCTCTCGACGCCGGTGCTGGCTGGAACCCTGATTTTGCTGAGCTTTGACATCATTGCCCACACGGGCTTCTTCAATCCTGCCCTCGGCGGCAATGTGGTGGTGTATCAGCACCTCTTTTGGTTCTATTCCCACCCAGCTGTTTACATCATGGTGCTGCCGGCTTTCGGCCTGGTCAGCGAAATCCTGCCGGTGCATGCCCGCAAGCCGCTGTTCGGCTACACCACCATGGTGTACTCAATCATGGCCATCGTCGTACTCGGCCTGATCGTTTGGGCCCACCATATGTTCACCAGCGGCACGCCACCCTGGATGCGCCTGTTCTTCACGATTGCCACCTCGTTCATCGCTGTTCCAACTGGCATCAAGTTCTTCAACTGGCTGGCCACGCTCTGGGGCGGGAAATTGGCCCTGAACAGCGCCATGTTGTTTTCCTGCGGCTTCATCATCAACTTCGTCTTCGGCGGCATCACCGGTGTGGCCCTGGCCCAGGTGCCGTTTGACATCCACGTGCATGACACCTACTTCGTGGTCGGACATTTCCACTACATCGTCTATGGCGGCACCGTGTTTGTGATCTTCGCCTCCGTTTATCACTGGTATCCCAAGTTCACCGGCAGACTGCTCAACGAAGATCTGGGCCGTCTTCACTTCGTGCTCACTTTCATCGGCTTCAACCTCTGCTTCACGCCCCAGCACTGGCTCGGTCTCAATGGCATGCCCCGCCGGGTGGCCGAATACGATCCTTCGTTCACCACCCTCAACCAGATCAGCAGCGTCGGCGCCCTGCTGATGGCGATCAGCACCCTGCCCTTCCTGATCAACGTGATCTGGAGTGCCTTCGCTGGCCAGATTGCCGGCGACAATCCTTGGAATGCCTTGACACCCGAATGGCTCACCGCTTCGCCACCCCCGGTGGAGAACTGGAAGGGTGAAGCTCCTCTGGTCACCCATCCCTATGACTACGGGGTGCCTGAGGGCAAAATTGATCTACGCGTCGCCAGTGGCTCCGACCTCTGGTTTGGAGGAAAACGATGACCAGCTTCGCCCCAGGCTCTCCTAATCCTGCTCAAGCTCCCGTGACCAGCGCCTCTGCCCCCACGGTCAGCCCGTCCATCGGCGCGGATCTCCACGGCGGCCACGACCATGGCGAGCATGTGGACGTGCGAATGTTCGGCCTGGCCACCTTTCTGGTTGCCGATGGCATGACGTTCGCCGGCTTCTTTGCCGCGTACCTCACCTTCCGGGCCGTCAATCCGCTGCCGGCAGGCTCCACCTACGAGCTGGAACTGATTCTGCCGACGATCAACACCGCTCTGCTGGTGATCAGCAGCCTCACCTTCCATCGTGCCGGCAGCAACCTGCGCAAAGGCAACCAGGCGGGCTGCCGCAGCTGGTTGCTCGGCACCGTGGCGCTTGGGGTGGCGTTCCTGGCCGGCCAGATGGTGGAGTATTTCAACCTCCCCTTCGGTCTCACCGACAACCTGTTCGCCAGCACCTTCTATGCCCTGACAGGTTTCCACGGTCTGCACGTCACCCTGGGGGTGATCTGCATCCTGATCGTCTGGTGGCAGGCCCGTCAGGGGGGGCGGATCAGTCAGGACGATCACTTCGGTCTGGAGGCCGCCGAGCTCTACTGGCACTTTGTCGATGGCATCTGGGTGGTGCTTTACGGCATTCTTTATCTGCTCTGAGTTCCTGCCCTGTTGCAGGATCCACCCTTGCTTCGCCACAATCAGTTCACTGCATTTCGCCTATCGGCCCGATGGCTGCCATGAAAGGAACTGATGGGACGGGCCCCATGCTTGAGGGCAAGGCCCTGCTCGATAAGGCTCGATCCCTGAGCAACCGGCCCGAAGATCAGATCGCCAGAGCCTGTGGCTATGTGGGCCCGAGTGGGCGGGTGCTCAAGAAGAGCTTCTACCGCGCACTGGTGGCCGCCAAGGGCTACACCCTCCCTTCCAGTGCCGGAACCGGTGGTGGCGGCCTGAGCAAGGGGCGGCAGGCCGAGTTCCGCACCCGGGTGCATGGCAATGGCAACTTGTTGATCGGCCAGGCCTACACCCGGCGCATGGGACTGGAGCCCGGTCAGGAGTTCCGCATTGAGATCCACAAGGAAACGGGCGCCATCTGGCTGCTGCCGCTGGAGGACTCCACGCTGCAAACCTGAAGCTCGAAGTTCAGCTCAGGGCTTTGATCGCAGTGGCTTCAGTCCCGGGAGCCGTGCGAGGTACCGAGCCGAGCCCAAACGATGCCGGCCTGGATGTTCGGTGCGGCTTGCTGAGGCCTCTGCCTGGGACGAGCCTCAGGTTCTCCGCAAAGCTCGGTTCGCTTGAGAGCGTGGTGGGCCCTTTCCAGCTTCTGCTGCCAGCTCCTGTTGGAGCCTTGGCGTGCTGCTCATTCCTGCCCAATCCTCAGGATGGGGGATCGATGGCGAACGGACGAAACAGCGCCCCGGGTGGCTTGTTTCCCTTTCGTCGGACTGACAGCGGTGCTGGAGCCCTGATGTGGGGGACGCGGATGGTTGCTCAGCTGTCCCTGGGCCTGGCATCCGGCGGTGGTTGGATCCTCGTTCGCCCTGATTCAGGCTTGCCCCGGTTCCACGCCAGACCGTTTCAGGACTCTTTCGTCTGGATCCTGATTCGGCTGTGGCTGTCGTTCAAAGCGATGGCAGCCCGTGGTCCCGGTGCAAGCAATCCGTCCCGATTGGCGTTGATCGCCAGCTGATTCGGCTCTCAATCGCCACGGCGGTAGCCAGGTTTCGCCGGTCCGTTGGTTTGTTGCCGCGGCAGGGGGCTGCCGGAGGCGCTGTTCAGGCCCGCCTGTCGCCGTTGAGGCGCTGGCGGTGGAAGCTGGCGCTGAAGGTGAGCAGATCGATGCCGCTGAAGATGAAGCTGATGCCCACCAGCAGACCAAGCACCGACAACAGATTGATCGGGTTGATCGTCAGGATCATCGCCCCCAGGATCAGGGTGACGATGCCGTTGGCCAGGCCCCAGCCCCAGCCCTGAACCTGACGATGGCTGAGGGCCACCACGGCAGCGACCACTCCCTCCAGCAGAAACACCACGCCGATGGCCAGGGCCAGGCCCGCCACCTGGATCGCCGCCGTCAGCGGGCCGGCCGCCAGCTGGTGCACCATCCACAGGCCCGCCACCAGAAACAGGGTGGACACCACCAGCCGCCAGAAGGTGATCAGCCGCCGCAGGCGGGCCGCCCGGGTCAGTGTGTTGATCCAGCCCACCAGCCCGCCGACCAGGAAGGCGATCGCCACCACCGCCGTTACCCAGACCGAGGCCACCAGAGGAAAGATCAGGGCCAGCAGGCCGAGCACGATCAGCAGGATGCCCTCGGCCAGGGTCAGGCCGTGCAGCGCATCTTCGGCGCGCTGCAACGGGTTGGGCGTGTTCATGGTGGCTGGGGCTCCGGGGCTGGGTGTTCGGTGGCCTGCCGGCAGCCTGACAAGGGCCGGCAGCTCTGGCAACGGCAGCGCTTCGTGCCGCTGCCGGACTCAGGCGCCCCAGCCCTGTTCCGCCAGCCAGCTGGCGCTGAGTGGCGGCTCTGTGGCATCCGATTGGCTTGCCATCAGCAGGCGCTCGGTGTACTTGGCCAGCAGATCCGCCTCGAGATTGACGCCATCCCCCGGGCGCCGATCCTGCAGGGTGGTGCTGAGCCAGGTATGGGGAATCACGGCGATCCAGAAGCCGGCCCCATCGCTGGAGCAGCCCGCCACCGTCAGGCTGACGCCATCGACGGCCACCGAGGCCTTCTCACAGACATAGCGGCCGTAGGCCGGGTCGTCCCAGGCCAGCTCCAAGCGCCAGGAGGCCGGCTGCTTCTCGATCGCCCGGACCGTGCCGAGCCCATCGACGTGGCCACTGACCAGGTGGCCTCCCAGGCGGTCCGAAAGCCGCAGGGCGGGTTCAAGATTGACCCGCTGACCGCGCTGGGCCCGCGCCCCCAGGACGCTGCGCCGCAGGGTTTCCTCACTGACATTGGCCCGGAAACCGGAGCTGGCGTCTGCCGTCCCCAGGCATTCGGCCACGGTCAGGCAGATGCCGTCGACCGCCACGCTGTCCCCCAGGCGTAGGGCACCGAGCTGCCCCGGGCTGTCCAGGTGCACCTGGACCCCATGGGGGCAGCGCTCCAACCGGCCGATGGCCTGCACCAGTCCGGTGAACATGTCTGGGCCGCGCTGCTTCTGGCCATAATCCAATGGCGGGGTGTGACGACTGTCAGGAGCGGACCCGAACCATGGTGGAAATGCAGGTGGCGGGAATCGCCCTGGATGCGGCCAGCCGCAGTCCGATCGTGTTGCTGCGCGATCCCTCCGGCCGTCGCCAGGTGCCGATCTGGATTGACCAGGCCCAGGCTCAGAACATCATGGCCGGCCTCGATGGCCGCCGACCGATCCGCCCCCTCAGCCACGATCTGATGCTGGACCTGCTCGTGGCCGGTGACCTGCAGTTGGAGCGGGTGATCATCCATGCGATCGAGGACAACACCTTCCGGGCGGTGCTGAAACTGCTCAAGGGCAGCGGCGAAGCCCTGGAGCTCGATGCCCGCCCCAGCGATGCCATCGCCCTGGCCCTGCGCTGCGGCAGCGGCATCTGGATGCTGGAGGAGGTGGTTGGGGAT
>CAIKWV010000601.1 GCA_903831165.1 uncultured cyanobacterium | reverse complement strand
GAACCGCTGTCTGGGGCCGGTGGCCGTCACGGCCCAGGCGGTCGCCACGGTCGGTCTCACCCTGACGGCGGTGATCAACATCCCGGAAGCGGCCCGCACCGCCGGCCATGCCACCTGGATCTGCTACGCCATTGCCCTGGTGGCGATCCTGTTGGTGGCCGAAACCCTGGTGCTGTTCCGCCGCGAGCCCGGCAGCGCCAGCGGTATCGCCGGATATGTGGAGGCGTGCCTGGGTTCAGGGGCCGGTGCAGTGGCCGCCTGGGCCATGTTGCTGGGCTACGGCGGCACGATGCTGGCCTGCCTGGTCTTCTTCGGCTATTACATCAACCATCTGATCGCCCTTCTGGGCGGGCAGCCCCTGCCCCTGATCGGTTACGTGGTCGGCGGGCTGGGCTGCCTGCTGCTGGCCCGGCGGGATGTGCGCTTCTCCACCCACGCCATGCTCAGCACCGAGTCGATCTCGGTGCTGATCGTGCTGGGGCTGTGCGTGGTGGTGTTGCGGCACGGTGGGGTCCATGCCGATCTGGAGGCCCTCGATCCGGTCGGGGACACCTCCGTGCAGATTCGCTCCGGCCTGATGGTGGCCGTGCTCAGCTTCATCGGCTTCGAGAGCGCCGCCACCCTCGGCGCCGAATCGCTGCAGCCGGAGCGGGCGGTGCCCAGGGCGATCCGGCTGAGTGTGCTGATCGCCGGGGTGTTGTTCCTGTTCTGGGCGGTGGTGCTAACCGAGGGCCTGGCCTGGCTGCCTCTGGCCCAGCGCAGCGGTCTCGATCCGATCGCCCTGCTCGCCGATCGTCTCGGACAGCCGGGCGCGGGGGAATGGATCCGTGCCGGCGCGTTTCTCTGTCTCTTTGGCAGCACCCTCGGCAGTCTCAATGCCCTCGGCCGCATCGCCTTTGATCTGGCCGAAGGTGGCGTGCTGCCCCGGGCCCTGGCCCAGGTTCATCCTCGTTTCCGCACCCCGGCCCATGCCCTGCTGGCCACCACCCTGCCGCTGATCGTGATCGGCGCGGTGCTCGAGCTCAAGGGGCTGAGCGTCAGTGACCTGTTCGATCAGCTGGGGGGCTTCGCTGTGCTGGCCTTCCTGCTGGTGTACGGCATGGTCGCGTTGGCGGCGCTGTGGCGGGGGCTGCCAGGTGTTTCCCGGCCGCGGCGCCAGCTGGTGGCCGGCGCCAGTCTGACGGCGGTGGCCGCCGTGGCCCTGGCCTACCTCTGGAGCGTCGTCGGCCACCAGAACACGATGTTGCTGATCTTTGTGCTGCTGATGCTGGTGGGGCTGGCCCTGGTGGCCCGTGCCCGGCTGCCGGGCTGGGCCTGAGGCCAGTTGGAGTTGTAGGCCAAGGGCCGGCTCAACCAGGCCGAGCCCGATGCGACAGGCGCTTGTCGGATCTGCGGCAAGTGGTCCAGAAAGGCTGGGGTGGTGCGAGGTGAGAGGCCATCTCACTGGGCCTCGCGGCAGGGTTTCAGCCAACGTCCGAGGCTTCGCTGCGACCCCGGTCGATGGGGTGAGGAATCGCCGCCGGACAGTCCGGCGGCAGCCGGTCCGGAAACAGGATGCCGTCGAGATGGTCGCATTCGTGCTGCACCACCCGGGCGTGGAAGCCCTCCACCTCGCGCTCGATCCACTGCCCTTCGGGGTTGAGCGCCCGGTAGCGGATGCGCTGGGCCCGCTGCACCTCCGCCCGCCGGCCCGGAACGCTCAGGCAGCCCTCCGAGCCGCTCTGCTGTTCGTCGCCCAGAGGCGTGATCTCCGGGTTGATCAGGATCGTCTCCGGAATCGGCGGCGCCTCCGGGTAGCGGGGATTGGTCGTGATCCCGAAGATCACCAGCCGCAGGGGCACGGCGATCTGGGGGGCCGCCAGGCCGGCGCCGTCTCGGGCGGCCATGGTGTCGCGCAGATCGCCGATCAGCGCCTCCAGGTCCCGGCTGCCGATCAGGCTCAGGGGCACGGCCCGGCTGATCTGCCGCAGCCGCGGATCACCGATCACGAGCACGGGACGGACGGCCATGGGCGGAGCGGACGCGACGGCGACGCGGCGACGACCAGTTTCGGACAGCGCTGCCACCGATCAGCGCTTTGGCGGAAGGGCTGGTCTTGCGCAGGAGCCGATCTGTACTTGAGCGAGTCTGCGCAAGAACCGGCTTGCGCAAGACCTGTCGGCGTCCCAACCGGCGAGGGGAGGCCAGGGCCCGGAATCCATCCTGACGGTCCCGGCATGGCTGGGGCTGGCGTCAGCGCCACCCCGCCGGCCACCCACCGGCCGCTGCCGGGGAATAAGGTCGGGGCTCCCGAATGCCCCCTGTGCTGGCCACGTTCGGCGGCGACTGGATTGATCCCGGAACCCTGCAGCAGCTCCTTCAGACCTGGGGCTACGGCCTGATCTTCGCGGCGATGCTGCTGGAGAACGCCGGCCTGCCCCTGCCCGGTGAGACCGTCACCCTGCTGGGGGGCTACGCCGCCGGCAGTGGTCAGCTGCAGGTGCTGGGGGTGATGGGGGCGGCGGCCGCGGGCGCGATCCTCGGCGACAACATCGGCTACTGGGTCGGGCGCCGGGCCGGCTGGGGCCTGATTCTGCGGGTCGGCGGTCTGGTGCGGCAGTCGCCCGAGCAATTGGAGCGGCTGCGCGAGCAGTTCCTGCGCCATTCCGGCAAGTCGGTGCTGCTGGGTCGCTTTGTGGCGGTGCTGCGGGTGGTGGCCGGGCCGATGGCGGGGGCGGTGGGCATGCCCTATCCCCGCTTTCTGCTCTGCAATGCCTTCGGGGCCGTGCTGTGGGCCTGTTCGATGGTCAGCCTCGCCTGGCTGGGCGGGCGTTGGCTTCCGTTTGCCACGATGATGCGGGGGGTGCTGCAGTTCGGGCTGGGGGCACTG
>CAIKWV010000600.1 GCA_903831165.1 uncultured cyanobacterium | reverse complement strand
CCTGCTTTTGATTGGCCTTCCAGGGAATGGCGGCCCGGATCCACAGGAACAGCCTCAGGAGGTTGTAGGAAGGGGCGGTCCTACAGGCCCGGATCCTCCAGGAGCCTGTGAGCCCCAATTCTTTCCATGGCTTCCTACAAGGTCACCCTCGTCAATGAAGGCGAGGGCCTCAACAAGACCATTGAAGTTCCCGACGACCAGTACATCCTCGACGCCGCTGAAGAGCAAGGCATCGACCTGCCCTACTCCTGTCGCGCTGGCGCCTGCAGCACCTGCGCTGGCAAGCTGACCGCGGGCACCGTCGATCAGTCCGATCAGAGCTTCCTGGACGACGACCAGATCGAAGCCGGTTTCGTGCTCACCTGCGTGGCCTACCCCACCTCCGACGTGACCATCAAGACCCACGCCGAAGAAGAGCTGTACTGAATCCTGGGATTCCGGGCCGGAGCGGCTGCTCCCGCTGGTCGATGCCAGCTAGAACCAGCCATGTTTCCGGTTCGGTCCACTCCTGGTTCATGGCTGTGCCTGCCTTCTAGGTACGCCTTTTCCTCTGACACTGACGTTCTGTTCCCAGGGCCTGCCCATTGAGCCCGCTTCAGCCGTCAGCTCACTGGATCCACTCCTGTGGCCATCGTCAACTCTTTGCTTTCAAAGCCTCTCTCTGCCACCCTGCGGGGTGGCTTTTTGATGTCCATTCAGGTGCAATCGGTGCTGGAGTCCGGCAGTGAGCACGCCAGTCCCGGCGGCCAATACAGCTATCGCGTGCTCGGACCCTGCTGCCGCCTGTTCGATCGGGAGGAGCTGCCCTGGCCCTGTTGCCGATTGGCCTGGCGCAGCAAGGAGCCCAGCTGGCGTCGGGTGGGGCGCCGCTTCGTGGCCGATCTGGCGGCCCGCCGCTGCCCCTCCTATGCGGTGGAACTGCTCCAGCCCGGTGCCAGGCCAACCCGCACGGTGATCACCCTGTTCCCGCAGCGCCTGGCGCCGGCCCTGCAGGAGTGGTGGTACAGCAAGCAGCCGGCCTCGATGGAGCCGCTCAATCGCACGCCACCTGAGCCACCAGCCTTGATGGCCTGAGCCCGGGCTGAATCGCCGGCTCTTGGCGGCTTCAGCCGTTCCAGCGTCGTGCCGATGACTGGATCCACCCGCCGTCGGATCAGCGCAGCTCCAGTGCCGTCCGGCGGGCGGAGACGGAGCGCCGAGCGGAGACGGGCCGTTCCGCAGAGCCTGGGATTCAGGGCGTTCGGGGGCTTGGCCAGGCAGGAGCGCTCAGGTGCCCTTTCCCTGGGGCTTGCCGACTCGGGCTCGATCTCTAGCCCGGTCGATGTCGAGGCCTGCCTCGGGCTTTGCTCAGCAGGCTCTCAGGGCTGTGGATCGGCACAAAAAAAGCCCTCCCAGCAGGAGGGCCGTCGATGGATGGAGCCCCAAAGCTCCAGGGACGATCCAGCCTCAGGGCTGGGATCTGAGCCGATGGCTGAGCGACGAGGCGCAGACCGGCTTCGGAAGCGGGTGAATCAGAAGTAGATCTTGCCGCCGCCCCACTGCTGGCCCTGCACCTTGGGAGCGACCAGGATGTAGCTGGCGATCAGGCGCAGATCGTCGTCGTCGAGATTGCGCATCTGCACGAACACATCGCTGCTGCGCAGGCTGGGGTGCACATCGGAGATGCTGTATTCGCCGTCGTAGGAGGTGGGATCCTTGAGATAGTCGACCAGCGAGTCGACGGAATCCCGCGGCGGGGTGGCCAGGGCCAGGGTCTCGGGGTCAAGGCCCACGTTCTGGTTGGTCTTGGTGATGCCGCCAGCGTGGCAGGTGCCGCAGCTGGTGTTGAACAGTTTGCGTCCGGCT
>CAIKWV010000599.1 GCA_903831165.1 uncultured cyanobacterium | reverse complement strand
TGGCTCGGTCTTGGCTGGCCATGGTGACTGGGTGCTGATGTCTGGTGGTGTTGATGCCGGAGCCGATAGATTACGGGAATGAGGGCGAAGGAGAGGCGCAGTGCGTCAGCCGCTCAGCCCCGGACGCTCTGGATGATCACTTCCTTGGCACCGGTCTGCGAGCGGATCTGGGTCTTGATCTGTTCGCGGTCGTGGGAGGCGACCTCGCCACTCCAGGTGTGGGAGCGGTTGTTCTGATCGATCCAGCGGGCGGTGGCGTAGGGCATGGGGGCTCCGGGGATAAGGGGATTGGGTTGGCTTGGCCAGGAGTTCAGACTGCCACGATGATTGACTGATTTTGTTCTTTTTGTGCGATTGACGAAGGAGACTCGTTCATAAGAGCGACGCTTAGTTGTGCCTAGATCCTGATAAAGCCTTGCCAATCGCCATGACGGAGCGCATGAAAAAAGCTTAGTAGCGGTCAAGCTCCCTCCAGCAGGAAAGCCGACCTAAGTCTTTGCACAATCAGCCGAGAGTCGAGATGTTGTACGAATAGGACTTGAGAAAGATCGAATTCAGGGACGGGATTTGACTTCACAAAATCTGGATCACCTTGGGGTAACAGGATTTCATGGCTACACCCCGTCGGATCGTTGACAGCCACGGTGCCGCTATAGCCTGTCATCAGATCCGCGTCAAATTGCCAGTCAGGCAGATCGGGTTCACAGTTATCCAGTTCCCAGTAGGCATCATCCATTCCGAAGTCAATCTCCTCCCATCCGCATTTGGAGAGAGTATCCCAGTCAAGTGCACCTTGATGACTTGGAAGCAGGGCCTCAAGAACATCACAAAGCTCTACAGATGTTTCTGGCTTGCGCATCAATGCTATGGATCCGATATAGTCGCCCAAGCATTTAAAATGCAAGACAAAGTCATCGGATGCGGAATCTGTGGCGTGACAGGGCTCGCTCTTTTGAGGTTCGGTATCCCGATCGGGTTGCCACTCTATGGTGATGTCGTGAGAGACGCTGCATGTATAGTCGCCGCGAATTTGCAATGTGCAGTCCGATGTTAGTTCTGTAGCAATCTGTTCAAAAAGATGGCTTCTGGCGTCATCAGGCGCCTTCTCCCCCATCACGGAAAGCAGGCTGAGCAGTGCACCCGTTCCGCACTGCGTCCACCAAGCGGGCTCGCGCAGCTGAATCAGCCGCAGACCTGGGTTGTCAGCCACTGCAGCGGGACACTCGATGGCCAGCTCCCAGAGCAGCTCCCCTTCGAGATTTGGATTGGCGGCCAGCGCTTGTCGGACCGCTGTGCGCTCGCTGGAGTTTGGGAGTTGGCTGATCTCTCTCAGGCGTGTGGATGGAGTCGTGGGATCGCTGGCTTCAGCCAGAAGCTCTGAAAGGGGGCTGGCCATAGCGGATCTGCTCCAGGGTTGGTGCTCATAGTATTTGTACCGCGATGATCTACCGCTTGATTGGTTCTGGTTATTTACATGCTGCGAATGACAACTGGCCCCACCCTCCGGAGAGCCGCTTAGACAAATCAGGCAATAGATCCTCCATCCTAGTTGTTCTGTCTCAGCAGGTTGTTCAGTGACAAAGGGGTGTGAGGCCGCTACGGGTTGAGGTGCGACCCACCAACCCAGGCCTCACGCACCCATGCATAGTTATCTCAATGGCCGTCTGACGCAGAAGGGCCGCCTCCGGCTCGTGACCCAGCACTTGGAGCACGGCCGCAGCCTTTCAGAGCTGGCCGCTGAGATCGGAATCAGCCTCCGGTGCGCCTATCGCTGGCTGGCTCGTTACCTCTCTGGCGGTCCAGCCTCTCTGGCGGATCGACGGAGTGTTCGCCGCATCCAGCGGCGGACCCTCGATCCGCAACAACTGCAGCACGCCATGGAACTCCGCCATCAGCGCCTGCATCTGAGGCACATCGCCCGGCTGCTGCAGGCGCCCTTCTCCACCGTCACCAGGGCCCTCAGCCGTCTTGGTCTGGGCCGCCTGAGACACCTTGAACACAAGCCACCGGTGCATCGTTACGAGCGGAAGAAACCGGGCAATCTGATCCACATCGACGTCAAGTTGCTGGCTCGCTTTTGCAAGGAGGGGCACCGCATCACCGGTGACCGCCAGCAGGGCCGCTCCTATGGCGTCGGCTACGACAAGGTCCATGTCGCCGTGGGAGACGCCACACGGCTGGCCTATGTCGAGGTTCTGGCGGACGAGCAGAAGCCAACGGTGATCGGTTTTCTCAGCCGTGTCTGTTGCCTGGTTCAACGGCCAGGGGATGGAGTGCCGGCGGGTGATGCGCGACAACGGCCCTGCCTACGTCTCCAAGGCGGTCGCCAAGGCCTGCCGCACCCTGGGCCTGCGACACATCCGCACCAGGCCATACACGCCCAGACCCAACGGCAAGGCCGAGCGGTTTATCCAGACCCTCTGCCG
>CAIKWV010000598.1 GCA_903831165.1 uncultured cyanobacterium | reverse complement strand
CGCCTACCAGCGCAACGGCGCCCGCCTCGGCTGGCTGTTGATTCCGGCAGAGCGGGCGGTGGAGATCTGGGAACCGCTGGCGGATCCAGCGGCCCCGCCCCGGCGTATTGAGGCGGCCAGCCACCTCGATGCAACTCCCCACTTTCCTGGGCTGGTACTGGAACTGGAGGCGATCTGGGCGGGCTGATGGGGCTCCATCAGCAGGGTCTCAAGGGCACAGGCACCCGACGACTGGACCCCAGCGGGTAGAATTAGATTTGTTTCTACCCTTTCAATCCATGGGCATGAACATCAAGGACCCGCAGGTTCATGCCATGGCCCGCGAATTGGCGGAATGTAGGGGTACCAGTGTCACCGACGCCGTGCGCCAAGCCCTCCGCGCCGAACTCGATCGCTGCCGAACCGCCGCACCAGGGCAGGAAGTGGAGGTCCGGCGGGAGGCGCTGCTGCAACTGCTCCGCCGCTGCAACGATCTCTCCTGGCCGGATCAACGCAGCGGGGCCGAACTCCAGGCAGATCTCTACGACGACGCTGGCCTGCCTGCCTGATCCGCCATGGTGATCGACACCTCAGCCCTGCTGGCGATCTTAAAGGTGGAGCCGGAGGCCGAGGCCCTGATCGGCAGGCTCAGCCAGGCTGGCCCCAGACGACTGTCCACCGCCACATTGCTGGAAACTCGGCTCGTGATCGAGCGGCAAATCGGCGAGGCCGGCCAGGCCGAACTCGATCGACTGCTAGCGGCGGCAGATATCACCATTGTGCCGCTGGACGAAACCCACGTGCACTGGGCCTTGGTGGGCTGGCGACAATTCGGCAAGGGTCAGCACCGGGCGGCCCTCAACTTCGGCGACTGCTTCAGCTATGGCCTGGCCAGGGCCCTGGAGGCACCCCTGCTGTTCAAGGGTGCAGACTTCGCCGCCACCGATGTTCAGCCGGCGCTGGCGGGCTGAGCCGGCCACCGCGTCGCTGTAGGGCGTGGCCTGGTTGGCGAGGATCCAGCCGCAGAGCACGGAGTTGTCGAGCACAAAGGTGGTGGTTGCGATCGCCGAGTTCAATCCAGGCCCTCCCGGGCGATCAGCCGCAGGTCGCCCTCCACTTCAACGCCCGTCCGCAGCTGCTGCAGCCGCTCCAGCGCCAGGGCCACCCGCTCACGACGCCCAGCCCCCCGATTGCGATCGCCGGGATCGGGCACGAGCCGCACCACCGGCACCCCCCGACGGGTGATGGCGATCTCCTCCCCCTGCTCCACCCGAGCCACCAGGGTCGAGAGCTGGTTCTTGGCTGCCGCCAGGGGCACCGCCAGGGTGGGTTGGCGCCGGGAGCCGGCGGGGCCGGTGTCCGTCATAAGGATTCGCTCCCTTGGCCTTTCATTCATCTCATCCATCAGCCAGGTCCGCGCAGGTGCTGCCAGCAGGCCCGTGGCGTGAGCAGAGGCAAGGGCGGCATGGTGCAGGCCAGAACGCCTTGATCGCCGGTGACAAAGAGGTCGGCCTCGGCAAGCACGGCGCTGGCCAGCACCCATTCATCGTCCCCATCGACCAAGCTCAGCGGCGGCTGTAGTGGGCGCAGCGTTCGCAGGGGCCCTCCGGCAGCACGGCGCAGCGCAGCAGGGGGGTGCGGGCGTTGTAGGTGCAACTGGGGTCGCCGATCACCCAGCCCCCTTCCCACCAGCGGGAATCGGCGGGCTGGCGCTGGGATTTCACCTGCAGGGCCAGGGAGGCCAGCTCGTAGATGCCGTTGCGCAGGCGATAGCGGTGGCGACGCTGCAACACCAGAAAGCTGCGGTCGCCCAGCACCAACCAGCGGCCCGGTTGGGGGATATCGGCCATCACCTCAACCTCAATCTGCTCCAGCAACCGGTCGCTGTCGATCTGGCGAATTTCGACCCGCATGGCTCAGGGCTCAGGGTCGCTGGCGGCGGCCGGGTCAGGCAGGCGGCTAGAGAAACCCCAGGCGAACAGGGCTCCTACGGCCACCAGCAGGCTCCACTCCGGCAACTCCACATCGGGCATCACCAGACGCAACAACAGCCGCAGGCCCACCAGGGCCACCGCCAGGTAACCGGCATTCTCCAAGTGACGGTAGACATCCAGCCAGCGGATGAACAGTTCGGCCGTGAGCCGCAGGGCAATCACGCCGATCACACCGCCGGCGATCACGAGGGGCAAGCGATCGGTGACGGCCACCGCCGCCGCCACGCTGTCGAGGGAGAAGGCCAGATCGGTGAAGGCCAGGGTGGCCACCACCGCCGCCAGGGAGGCGCCCGCCGCGCCGGCCTTGGCGGGCAGGGCCGCGCCGGCCGGTGCGGGCAGGGCCGATTCCGACCCTGGCGTTGGGGGGGCCTGGGATCCCTGGGAGCCCTCCCCTTCTGTTTCGGCAGCCGCCGGGAACCCCAGGGCCGCCCTCAAGGAAGGCAGTAATTGGCGTCCCGCCAGCCATAAGAGATAGAGGGCGGCCAGAAGTTGCAGGGGCCAAAAGGCCAGCACCCAGCGGGCCGCCACGATCAGGGCCAGCCGCAGCACCAGGGCAAACAACAAGCCAAAATTCAGCGCCT
>CAIKWV010000597.1 GCA_903831165.1 uncultured cyanobacterium | reverse complement strand
GTAAAACTTCTCCAACTACGGCGGCTTGCTTGAGTCAATCCTGACGAGTCCAGCGCTTCCGCCGCTTGGCGGTTGCTGAGCGGGGATCTTTTTTAGGATTCAACAGAGTTCATCCCCAGTCGATCTGAAGAGCAATGCCCGGTGCCAACGGCGATGGCGATGACGTCGTTGACACCGGATAGCGAGCTCTGAATCCCTCACGCTGCACATCCAGAGCGGCTGAGGCTGTGACGACGAACGGGCCCCGGAGCCTGGCGGCGGCTTCATCTGGGCATAGCCCCTGCTAAGGGGAGGTTCCGGCTTGATGGTCCTCGGGTGGCACAGCCGGGTCCGCAGGCCGCCCTCCGGATCCCCGCCGCGGCAAGGGTCGGGCCTGGCTCGCCATTGGAGCATGGGGCGCTGTCGAGCCATCGTCACGCTGTCGCTGGATGCATCAATTCAGCGCTGGACGAGCAAGCCATAGACCGACTTGACGCACAGATTTGTTCATCAGGCTCCGATCACCCTTCGCCGCCAGCGCTCGTAGGGCATCGAGAGCAACAGGGAGACCAGCATGTAGAGCAGAACTGTGCCAATCACGCCGTCCTCAGGTTGCATTCCCGAACCCGAGGCCAGAATCAAAGCGATGGCTGGGTGCCGGTAGATCGTGGCCGATGCCAGAACTCCTCGCATGCGGGGATCTGGTCCGCCCAGCCCATGCCCGATCAGCAAGCCGGCGATCACCACAGCAGTGATGGCGCCCAGCGTGCCCTGTCCGATCACGCCCAGAATCGCGGGGCCACGCAGCACGATCAGCAGCACGCCGCCAAGCAGCAGGAGCACGCCTCCTACCCGCTCAGCAACAGCAGCCAGCCGCGGCGCAGCTTGCGGAGCCCAGCGGGCGGTGCCCATGCCGAGAGCCAGAGGCGCCGCCACCGTGACGAGCAGCACCAGCTCCACGGCCAGCGGATCGAGAGTGGTCTGGACACTGAAGACGTGCTCGACCAGCCAGAGCATCAACGGGATCACCAGCAGGGCAAGTCCGGAGGACAGGAGCTGCAGACCGATGACGTCGTCGCTGCGGCCGCCGACCACAGCAGCTTTTCGGCCCCAGGGAGGAAGCACGGGCGAAATCGCCAGGCTCAGAAGCGCGGCACTGACTGGTTTTTGCAGGGGCAGTATCCACACCAGCAGCAACACGAAAGCAGGCATGGCCACATACATCGCACCCATGGCGCGCAGCACCAGCCATGGCCTGCGCAGCAGCAACAACGCCCACCCCGGGCGAGCCCCGATGCCGATGGCCACCACCAGCAGCAGCACGCCGGCGAGCAGCGTCAACGTCAAGATGGCCATAGGAATTACATCCTCAGTTGGATCAGTGTCGAAGTCATGCTGGAGCTGGGAGAGCCTGAGTGCTCGGCAGGTTGCTAGCCGCCGGTTGGGAACAATGCCTGAATCTGCAGGCGGAGGGTGACAGGTCCGAGAAGCCTGTCGCCGACTACCTCGGGTCGCGTCACATTCCAAAATGCCTGAAAGGAAGCATTGAAGGGCTGGCTACCGAGACGGAAGATCCTCCCGAATCCACCGCCAATCGGCACGGTCCAGCCCCTGCCTTGATGGGCAGTCCAGTCAGCGGTGATGATCGGGGAACTGGCGAGATACCAGCCATTGGCAAGGTTGAAGTTGATGAAAGGTTGGATGAGCATGGAGTTGATCTTGCGCCCGCCCTCGCCAGCAAACGACCAGATATTGTTAGCCAGCATGCCCGCCACCAGCGGACCTGATGTATAAACAGC
Organism: uncultured cyanobacterium; assembly: GCA_903831165.1. Lineage (GTDB taxonomy): Bacteria > Cyanobacteriota > Cyanobacteriia > PCC-6307 > Cyanobiaceae > Cyanobium. The sequence goes on along the minus strand of CAIKWV010000597.1, from coordinate 10,109 downwards.
TACCGCTGCAGGGCCGGCGCTCCAGCGTTGACTGCTCAGCCGCACATCGGTTGCTGAGGGTATCACCAGGGTTGGACCGAATCCAAGCTGGAGGCGGCTGTTGGTGCGTGGCACAAGAAACAAGCTGGGACTGATGTCCCCAATGCCGATAATGTCAGTATTGCCTGTTAAGGGTCTTTGAATGACCGGAACAATGGTGCGGCTGATCAGAAGAAAATCCTTATTCAGGTTGAATGGAACGACAGGCTGAACGTTCCAGACGTTGAGGGTCCGGTTGGCTTCTGCAGATGGATCAATCGACCGCGGAGCCCATTGACTGGCCGGAGTCGCGTTCCACTGAATCGGAAAGCTGATCAGATTGGCAATGGGGTTCTGAGCCTCCTTCGCCAGGGCTTCACGATTTCCTTCCCGTGCTTCTTGTTCGAGAACGGGCTGAGAGTCAGAATCAGTGGCCGATTCTTTGTTGGCCGTGCCAGATGGGGCGCTCTGGCCAGCCCCCTGGGTCAAGGCCTCCGCCAGTGTCACGGCGCTCCTGTTGAATCCTGGCTGAGCTGCAGATCCAGCCGAAGCGGCGTCCGCCCTTGCCAGGACGGACCCATGCCCGATGGCTAGCAATCCAGTCAGCAACCAGCGAAGATGTGGCAGTAGAGCCATCAGCAGTGCGGCGAGATTCCCGAATCCTTACACCCGCAGACCAGCATCGGCATCCGACCTAGACGGTTTGATCAGGCGGCCCCGCATCATGAGCACATGACACAATGTCATCGACTGCCCGGTTCCAATCAGTCACAGAGATTCGAGCCTCGACAGGATTGATCAATTAATGTAGGGCTGAATGGATGGTTATGCCAGGGAGCCTGACGTCATCATCTCCTAAACGGCAGATCTTGAGATTGCCATCGTAAAGCTATCGGCTCTGGACAAGTGGCGCCTGCCCATGGCAGTGCCAGTGCCAGAGCTGGGCCGGACCGACTAGGCTTGCCAGAACTAATCCCACTCACGCTCATGGAAGAATCGAATCAGGCAGCGTCGTCGCCACTTAACAATCAGCATTTTGACGCTAAAGGCAAACCGGCATCCAGGTTTACTATCGATCATCAAAATCTGTTTCGCCAACAGCTGCCATTCGAAGACGAGCGCGATTTCGAAGAATCCAAGCAAGGCTTTATCGCTGCTCCTGCTTACATGCAGATCATGGCCGAGGACGGTCATGTGGCGTGGGACATGGGCAGCTATGACTTTCTGCTCAAAGGCTTCGATAGTGTATTTGACACGATTCACCCCTCTCAGCAGCGCCAAGCCATCTTGAATATGGCTTATGGCTTATGGCTTATATGAAGTTCTGCCTGGCAAGATCTATCAGGTGCGGGGGTTTGATCTGGCCAATATGACCATTATCAAGGGGGATACAGGCTGGATTCTCTATGATGTTCTCACCTGCAAGGAAACGTCCCAGGCCGCTCTCGAATTGGTCAATGAACACCTTGGCCGGCGGCCGGTTGTGGCCGTGATTTATTCCCATAGCCATGTGGATCACTTTGGCGGCATTCGAGGGGTGGTGGATCCGGCTGATGTCGAAAGCGGCAGGGTGCAGCTGCTCGCCCCCGTCGGCTTCATGAAACATGCCGTTGCCGAGAATGTCTACTCCGGCAATGCCATGAACCGGCGTGCCTTCTTCCAATATGGACTCCTATTGCCGCGCAGTCCCTTTGGCCACGTCGATCAATCGATCGGCAAGAACGCAGCCTCAGGCAGAGTCGGGCTGATCGAGCCCAATCGGACCATCGAAAAGGACCTGGAAGAGATTGTGATCGATGGTGTCCGGATGGTGTTTCAGAACACCCCAGGTACCGAGGCACCGGCGGAGATGAACACCTATTTCCCGGATTGGAAGGCCTTCTGGGCTGCCGAGAATATCTGCGGCACGATCCACAACATCTACACCCTTCGCGGTGCCCTGGTTCGCGATGCCTTGGAGTGGTCCAAGAAGATCAGCGAAGCTCTCTATCTGTTTGGACAGGAGGCGGAGGTGATGTTTGCTTCGCATAGCTGGCCACGCTGGGGTAATGCCCGCATTCAGGAAGTGATGCGGGTCCAGCGTGATGTCTATGCTCACCTGCACAATGAAGTACTGCACCAGGCCAATCAGGGCGTGACGATCAACGAGATTCATAATGTCTACAAGCTCCCTGAAGACTTGCAGCAACAATGGGCTGCCCGCAGCTATCACGGTTCGGAGGAGCATAACAGCCGGGCCGTGATCAATCGCTACCTGGGGTACTGGGACGCCAATCCGGCAACATTGATTCCCCTTTCGCCCGGCGATTCAGCTCCGTTGTATGTCGAGATGATGGGGGGCGCCGAGAAGATCTTGCTCAAAGGTAAGGAGTTGCACCAGGAAGGTCGATACCGGGAAGCGATGGAGATCGTCAACAAGCTTGTCTACGCCGAGCCTGACAACCAATCTGCTAAAGATCTGCTTGCTGACGTCTTTGAGCAGATTGGTTATCAAAAAGAAAGCCCCAGTGTACGCAACAGCTTTCTTGCAGCCGCTTTCGAGCTGCGCAATGGCTTCCCCAGTGGAGTTGCCGCCCAACCTGTCAACCCTGATTTGGTCATAGCCCTGTCGACAGAGCTATTCCTTGACTTCTTGGCGATTCGGGTGGACAGCAGCAAAGCTAAGGGGCTGCGATTCACGATGAATCTGCAGACACCAGATAATGGCGAGCAATTCATTGTTGAACTCAACAACTCAACCCTGACCAACATCAAGGGCTTCCAACTCGAGAGCCCTGACCTCACGCTTGTGATCAACCGCTGCGATCTGGAGTTGGTGATGGCTGGCTCTACCACCTTGTTCGCCTTGATTGCTGCAGGCACCGCAAGGCTGGAGGGTGATGGCCAGCTGTTGCAACAATTCCGCGACGTATTGATTCAATTCTCGCCATCCTTCGACATCATGCCGGGGACCAATCAAGACCGCTCAACGGCAGCGCCCATTGAGGAGCCTGATTCCAGCGCCAAGGCGGATCCCTTCTCCCAGGCTGAGCCGGCCAGCACAGCAGGGGGCTGAGCTTGGGGTTGCATCGTCCCCAACTCTCCTTAAGCGGCCAGTGACGTCTGCCTGCCAGCGGTACTGCTAGGACCCCTCCTGGGATCGCCCGAGATCAGGGGCCCGATTCGGCCGAACCGCTGTGCATCGATCAGGCCCTGCTGCTTCCGCTGGTGCTGGCCACCAGGCATCCATAGGCGGCGGCGGCCGACTACCGCTGAGCGGGGGCGATTGAGAATCCGTTGGCCTGACGGCATCGTGAGGGCGCCTTCCAGCCAGTCTGCGGCGATGAGCACTCCCCCGATCCGCTACCGCGCTCTTCAACCTCCGCAGAGAGCTGCGTCAGATGTTGGCCTTGATCGACTACGTCGTGGCGGCCGCACTCAGATCTGACGAGCAGGTGCTGCGGCATGACCTTAGCCTTGATTTCCCGGATGATGGTGCAGAAGCCAGGCTGGCTCAGCTTTCCACCGCCTTGCAGCGCAGTGCAGAAGAAGCTGAGGCCGCTGCAGTGGAGGCGGTGTGTCAGCAGTGACGGTTGCCAGATCCGTCGGTCTGTTCCTGAGGATCTTCCCTGTCGGCGATCGCTGCCTGAACTCAGATCCCTGCAGCAATGGTTGTCCTGGTGTACGTCCAGATCCACGACATGCTTGATCACGCGCTGCACCACATCGTTGCAGCGTCGGGCCTGTTGGTTGGCGCCTCTGACGATGATCAGGGCCAGCAGACGGATTTCGGTAGCGTCGCGGCCAGAGGTCCCGACCTTCAGATCACCGAGGGCTGGAAGCACGAAGTGATCCAGCTACTTGCGCATGTCCCGGTAGTAGCGGCTACTCCAGCTGGGACTGTGATGCGCATACCAGGTCTCGGCGATCTGCATGAAGCTCCGGTTGACCTTCTCTACTGCCCTGCGCTGGTGTTGAGCGGTCGTGATGCTCGGTCCCAGTCTTGACCGGTTCAGGGCGCAGAGCCTGGATCGCCTTGTCATTGAGCCTGGTGCGCAGCATCAGAACGCTGATGGCGCGATGGACGTCAGCAGGTCAGCGATAGGGATACGCGCTCGGGTCGTCGAAGCTGACGGTATTGATCCTGTCGCATTCGGCCATACCGTCGCTGTTGGCGGTTGTAGGCGGTTGTAGGCGGATGACTCAGGATCATTCAGGACGGTCAATTCAGTCAGAGACCATGCGCTGCAACGGTTCTCGGACGTCCTCGTCTGCCTCGGAATCCTGTCAAAACGGAGGGGGCGGGATTCGAACCCGCGGAAGGTTTCCCTTCGCCGGTTTTCAAGACCGGAGCCATCAACCACTCGACCACCCCTCCACCTCGATCCCACAGCCTCAGCCGCGGCATCGCGCACCATTCTCCCACGGCCAGGGCCTTGGAGGCGCGCCCGCGCTCCAGTCCGGTGATTTCAATCGAACCCTGCAGTCCGGCCGTCGTTGCTGGCTCACATTCGGCTGCAGCATGACGGTCAAGCTCTTCAGCCCATACCCCGGCATCTTTTCGAGCCGTCTTCAAGGGCTCTCCCCGGGCCTGGTTCGAGGCCGAGGGTCTGGCGTGAGGGCTTTCGATGCCTCATCCAATCTTGCCGCCAGCCATGGCGCTTCCTTGGAACTCGAGTCCAGCACCGCTGGCCGGATCAGGACTTGGCGCTCATCGCTTCTGAGCCTTGGCTTGATTTCCTGGAGTCGCTAGCCGCGAGCCGGGGCCGCCCTTCGACCTGCCATGGATCGGAACGATTTTCGCTTGCGCCGCCGTCGTGTCCGTCCAGAGTCAAGGCCGAGCTGGGTCGCTTCTCAGTTTGATCGCAGGCGAACCCGACCTGGGTTGTGAAGCTGAACCGAGTGGCTGCCTATTGCCCGATGAGGGTTGCTGGCTATGTTCTGTTGTTTGAAGACCTGATCTGAGTTGCCCCCCATTTTTGAGGCTCCAGCTAAAGTCAACGCTACGATTCGGCCTTCCGACTTGCTTCAACATCGCCAGCAATTGACCAGTGTCGGGTTTCGCGCCGTACCACTGCCCGTGATGATGATCGACTGACTTTACCTCACTTCTGAACAGGTTTGTCATTAGCGGTTGAAGGTTCTCCGCGTTGATTGACAGACGTTTCTTCCACGGTATTGATCCAAGTGTGTCCTATGAACAGTCGCCAGCCAGCCTCTGACCGTTCCACCCTTCAGCGTCGACACCTGGTTAACGGGATCAGGAGCTTGAGGCGTGGACTTCTACGTTCACGCGGTCAACTGTCGATTCAGAGCACCTTCATCGTGATCACGGTGGTCAACAGCCTGGTGCTTGGTTACTTGATTGTTGTTTCCACCCAGTCTCTGCTTCAACGTCACGATCACAGTGCGGCTGACTATGTCTTTGTCGCCCTCACTTTGTTGCTGGCCCTGCTGGCCGTGCTGTCCTTCTTGATCATTGATAGTCGCATCATTCGACCACTTGCTAGTCTTTCTCGTCAGGTTCGTCGGATTGAGGCTGGTGATGAAAGTGACTTGTTGAGTGTTGCTGGTGATGATGAGCTCTACAGAATGGTGCATGGCTTTAACACAGTTCTCACTAATATGCGCACGGCGTATGGTGAGCTGGATGCTGCCAATGGTCAACTGCGTGAGGCCAACCGTCAGATCGCGGATTCAATTCGTTATGCAGGGGTTCTGCAGCGATCTATTTTGCCGGACAAGCAGCTGAAAGAAGCTTTCGGTAAAGATTACTTCATTCTCTGGCAACCTAAGGATATTGTTGGTGGTGATTATTATCTTTTTCACGCCGATGCCGGCCGTTGTCTGGCTGGTGTTGCTGATTGTGCCGGCCACGGTGTACCCGGTGCCATGATGACCATGATGGCGCGGGCTGGTGTGGATCGTTCGATCCGAGATGTGGGGATCGGATCGCCCGCAGCGATCCTCAGCTGCACTGATGCGGCGATGCGCAGTATCCTGATGGATGATCGTCTTTCCAAGGCGATTGCCACCAGCATGGATATGGGTCTGGTGGCCCTTAATTTTGAAACGCGTTCACTCAAGTTCTCTGGTGCCCGAATCTCGCTGTACTGGAGCGATGGTGACCAGATTCATTGTCTGGCCGGTGCATCGCGTGCGTTGTGTGAGCGCCGGCTTGGCACCTACAGCGACCAAGAACTGCCATTGCTGCCTGGTTTCACCTATTATCTGACCACAGACGGCTATCTCGATCAGTCGGGAGGTGAGCATGGCTTTTCGATTGGCAGCGATCGCTTCACCGCCCTGTTGTTGGAGCATGCTCGCAAACCCCTGTCTGAGCAGCGGCAGGCGTTCGCTCAGGCACTGTCCGATTTCCGAGGCGCCTATCCCCAGCGAGATGACATCACCATGCTTTCTTTTCGCTTCGACTGAGGTCGAGTTGTTCTGATGAATATGTTTTCGAGTAGTCTCTCTTCGTTGCGAGATTTCTTCAATGGCCAACGAATTTTGATTTGTTTCAATGGCCCCATATCAAGGACATTGATTGGCGAAATTGGTGTTGCTCTCAAGGATCATATTGAATCTACCCAGTCAAGCCAGTCCGCGGCGATGGATGTGTTCAGCGTTTATATCGAAATGAGCCAAAACATACGCCATTATGCCACTGCCAAGAGCTATGGCGATAAGGATGCTTCGGCCACGGTTGTCATCGCTGAAGTTGAAGGTGGTCATTATGCCGTATCGGCGGGAAATATCATTGATTTGGCTGATGGTGAGGCGCTGCTTGCTCGTATCGAAAATCTTGCCCATCTTGATAAAGCAGAGCTCAAGTCGCTTTACAAGCAGCAGTTGCGACAGCCTCGTCAGGCGGATCGCAGCACGGGTGCCGGCTTGGGCCTGATTGAGATCGCCCGTAAATCGAGTCAACCCTTGGAGGCTAATCTGGGTGAAGCCGATCAGGGTAAGGCCTTTTTCAGTCTCCGTGCCATCATTTGAAGCCCATGACCCCTGTAGAACAACACAATCTCAGTCTTCCCAGCTCCCAGTTCAGCCCGGGTGTAGAGGCTGACTGGCAGAGTGGCAAGCTGGTGATGATCGGTGAGTCCTATCCCGAGAATACTTACGAGTTTTTCGCCCAGATCATTGAGTGGACCGAGCAATTCCTCAGCCAGGCAGAGCGATCGCTTGAGGTGGAACTGCAGCTGAGCTATCTGAATACCAGCAGTATCAGGGCAATGATTGATATCTTTGACCTCTTGCAAGAGGCTTGCGATGGTGGCAAGCAGGTCAGCGTGGTTTGGTTGTATGACAACCGCAACCCGCGCGCCTCGGAGTTGGGTGAGGAATTCAAGGAGGACTATAGCTTCAGCTTCGAGATTCGTGCTCTGGGTCGTTGAGAATGCCTCTCCTGCGCGGATCCCAGAAGCTTGACGAGGTCCTCGAGAAAAGGGTGCAGGAGATGTTGGCTGACGAGCAATACCTTGACCATCCCATGCGTGAGGTGCTGCAACAGCTCTGGTGCTCGGTTGCCTGGCAGCTGGCTCGACTTGAACGCATCACGAATATTTCCGATCGTTATCAGAATGCCGCCCGCGAGCGGGTGCGTCTGCTCTCCAGGCGTTATGACCGGCAGATCCGCCTGTTAGAGCGAGTGTTGCGGATCTCTGATCGCTATCAGTCGATGCTCAAGGATCTTAATGTCGCCCTGCATGAGGCTTCCACCCATGATTTGTTGACAGGGATTGCGAATCGTCGGCTGATGAGTGAAAGTTGCCGCCAAGCCGATGAGCGCAGTCTGGCTGATGGATCAACCTATTCTTTGGTGGTTCTGGATGCTGATCACTTTAAGTTAGTCAACGATACCTATGGTCATGATTTCGGTGATCGCATGCTGGTCGAATTGGCTCAGAAATTCAAAACCAGTATCCGTGACCAAGACCTTTGTGCCCGATGGGGTGGCGAAGAATTTCTTGGACTTTTTGCCGACGCTGATCTCCATGAGGCCGAAGTCGTGGTCCAGCGGCTGCTGACGGCTGTCCGTTTAATCGCTCTCGATTGTGATGGCGCCGAGGTGGGAATCACCGCCAGCATTGGACTGGCCCAACATGTTTCTGGTGAAACTTACGCTGATACTTTTCGCCGTGCTGATGAGGCCTTGTTGGTGGCGAAGCGTCGCGGTCGGGATCGATATGTGGTTGCACCCTGAATGGTCTTTCGGGCTTGGTTGTAGGCAGGCCATCTCATTGGCTCGCCTTCTGAGTAGCAACTGCTCTAACTTCCCTGTGCCGATGCTCTGCCTTTGGATCGGCAATCAATCCTGGCATGAGAACCAGCAAGCATTCTTTCGGTACCGTTCAGGGCCCACTAAAGCACGTCAGTGTTTTTGAGTTTAGAAGTGACAATGCAAGCTGGGTTGATTCGTTGATCAACAGCATGGGCTGCCGAAAGGATGGAATCCACTGGTGCTGTTCAGGCCTGCAATACAAGCCCGAAACCAGTCTTGTGTTCGGTTTCGACCCAGCCGGGAGGCCGGCGATGCTGCCTGCCTCCGATTGATTCTTGCCTCGGCCGCTGCATGGCTGCAACGGCCGCAAACCGGATTCAGGCTGGCTTGGCCAGCGGCAGCAGGCACTTGTCCGAATCGCAACCTGCTGGACCGGCTTCCATCAATTCGCCGCCGTCATAGCGGCGCAGGGCTTCAAAGAAGTCGGCCGTGCGGCGCCGGGCTACAACTTCCGCCGACAGCCGGCCATAGGTGGCCGCATCGATCGGCTCGAACGGCAGCCGCGGGAAGGTGGCATTGGCATCAAAGCGGGCCAGCAGGGCGGCGGAGATATAGCCCTGGCCGTTGTCGATGGCGCGATGAATCGCATCGGCAAGGGGCTCAATTTCGTGCTCGCGGAACTCGACCGTGGCGGAGGTGTTGTGGGCCGTGTAGTGCTGCTGCACCTGCATGTAGAAATCAAACTGGGCCAGCGCCGAGAAGTTGTTGATCTCCACCTGGTCCGCCCCGGGAATGTTGGCCCAGCTCACTTCGGTGGGGATCTCCACCAGCCATTCGGTGCAACGGGGATCAAACGGATCATCGAGCAGGCGCCCCTGTTCGTCCTTGTCCGATTGGCTGGGCACGATCGTGTAGCCGTATTCCATGCAGGCCAGCGCCACCGGGTCGTTCTTGCGGAAGGTGATGCGGCGGATGAAGCGCTGGGCCTTGGGGGGATGCCAGCCGGGGCTGGCGCCGGTGAGCAGGCTCTTGGTACCTGCCGGTTGCACGGTGGTGCAGCGATTGGGCCGGCGGATGCCATGGCGGTCGCAGTATTCACCCACCGCCCGGTTGACGATCTCCTTCCAGCGGCCCAGGTAGCGAGCCTCCTCGGCGCGGAAAGCCCGCCCTTCTTCGCTGTCGGGGCGGCCCGCTTCCCACCACTGCAGCCAGGGTGTGCCGAAGGCGTGCACGAAGAAATCGAACAGCCCGGTGAAGCTCACCCCCACAATCGGATCCCAGGCGCGGCTCTGGCGATAGCGCTCCACCTCGAAGCGATGGTTGAGCAGGCAGGCCACGGCAATGCCACCGGCCGTGAAGGCCTCCTCCTGGGCCCGGTAGTCGTGGGGATCGATCTGGTTGAGATGGACCTCGGCCAGGTTGCAGTGGAAGTCGGCGCCGAGGATTTCGCCGCAGGGATTGAGGCCGTAGCGGCCGAGGCGATGCTCCAGTTCGGCCGCCTCGATGCCCGGATGGTGCAGTTGCAGCCAGCGACCGGCCTCCCCGCGGCCCTGGTCGCAGTAGATGCCGATGAACTCCTCGCGCAACTCTGGGGTGGGCAGCAGGTCGGCATTGGAGCGGGCAATCGCTTCGGGGGCGAATTGGATCGCCCCTTCACCGGACTGGAACTGCTTGTTGACGGCCTCCAGCACCACCTCGCGGCTGGGGCGGGTGTGGAACACCCGGGTGTGGTTGGCCATGCGCAGGGCATCGCGCTGGGGATCGATGCGCCAGTTGCCCTCGCTGTCCTGCTGCCAGAGGTTGTCCTTGGCGCGGGAGGCCTCCAGATCGTCGGAGGCATACTGGCGCTTGCCGGCACTGCGGCGGATGTTGCCGGCCACGATCT
>CAIKWV010000596.1 GCA_903831165.1 uncultured cyanobacterium | reverse complement strand
TGCCGGCCCATTGGCAGGCCTGGAGCTCACCGGTGCAGGTGCCCGCCGGCACCACTCTGCTGATGAACGCCACCCACCTGGGCTGTGCCCCGGAACTGGAGCCCGTTCCGGTCGACTGGAGCACCGTTGCACCCGGCACCCTGGCGGTGGATGTGATCACCAATCCGCGCATCACGCCGTTTGTGCAGATGGCCCGCGAGCACGGCTGCGGCGTGGTCGATGGCGTCGAGATGCTGGTGCAGCTGGCGATGGAGTTGTTCACCCGCTGGACCGGCATCGTGCCGGAGGAGGAGGTGTTCCAGAAGGCGGTGGCGGCGGCGTTGGGGGAATAGGGGCTGGCGCCTTGCCAAGCCCATGACTTGCAAACCCCCCGGATCAGACGGGCCGGTTCAGGCGAGTCAGCCTCAGGGCGCTGACGGAGGCGATGGCTTCAAAGTCGGCGTCGAAGCTCACCAGCAGGGCGTTGTGGTGCAGGGCCACGGCGGCGATCAGCAGATCAAGGCTCAGCACGCTGCGGCCGATCTGACGGCAGGCCTGGCCCAGGCTGATCGCCTGCTGCCACAAGTCCGCTGGCGTCGGCAGGCAGGGCAGGGCGTCGAACTGGGCCTCCAGCAGACGGGCTTCCTCCGGCCGGGCGGAGCGCAGCAGCTCGAAGCGCACCGGTTCCGCCAGGTGCGCTTCCGGATCCAGCACGTAGGGCGCAATGAATCGCTTCAGGGGGGCCGGACTGCGGGAGCGGGTGAAGTCGATCCAGAGGCTGGTGTCGAGCAGCAGGGTCATGGGGCGATCTCCTGGGCTTGCAATCGCTCGCGCTCCTGGTCGGCCTCGTAGGTCTCGAGTTCCACGCCCCATTCGCCGCTGAGGAAGCGTTGAACGATCTGGGCCCGGCGGCGCTGCTGCAGGGCTTCCTCCATCAGGCGACGGATGGCCGGGCCTTTCTTGCGCTCGCCGGTGATATTGAGGATTTCGGCCATCTCCTGATCGGAAAGCTCCACGGTCACTTTCATGGTTTTGCGCCCTGAGAGTCGGACTCTGGGGTCAGCATGGCATCGTTTGCGCAGGGAGTAACCGCCGTACACGAGGTTTGGCTCTACGGCTCCCGGGCCATGGGCCGCCATCGCCCTGGCTCCGCCATCGACCTCTCGCTGTTGCACGAGCTGCCCGTACCCCTGCGCCAGCACGTGGCCCGCGTGGGGCGCCCGTTGTGCTGCAACCGCGCCCCAGCTCTGGCCGGGGTACACCTGCTGCTGATCCCCTGGCTCCAGCCACTCCAGCTGTCCCCGTGCCCCCGTGGTGTCGTGGTGTCGCCGAGCCAACCTGCAGATAAAATGCCCTGATGGCAGATGCTTCCCCAGGCTTACCAGAAGTCAGAAGCCTGCCCATTTCTCCCGTTCGATGAGCAGCGACGGCACCAGTTCCGGGCCCTTCTCCGATGCCCAGCCCGGGGGGTTGCCCCAGCCCGCTGATCCAGTTGCAGCGGCCCAGGCGGAACAGCGGCGCCAGCAGGCGCTGGAGGCCCTGCAGGTGCTGGACAGTGACGCCGAGGCGGCCTTTGACGGCCTGGTGCAGGCCGCGGCGGCCATCTGCGGCACGCCCATCGCCCTGATCAGCCTGATCGACCAGGAGCGCCAGTGGTTCAAGGCCAACATGGGTCTGGAGGGGTTGAGCGAGACGCCCCGGGCCATCTCCTTCTGCACCCACGTCATCGAGCAGCCGGACCTGTTTGTGGTCGAGGACGCCCGGCTCGACGCCCGGTTCGCCAGCAATCCCCTGGTTACGGGTGATCCCCACATCCGCTTTTATGCCGGTGCCCCGCTGCAGCTGGCCAGTGGCGCCGCCGTGGGCACCCTCTGCGTGATCGCCCGCGAGCCGCTGCAGCTCAACCCCCACCAGCGCCAGGTGCTGCGTCAGCTGGGCCACACGGCCGTGCACCTGCTGGAGGGGCGTCGCGCCCTGTTGGCGGAGGCGGAGTTGCGGCAGGAAGCGGAGCGGATCAACTCCGGTATGCCGATCGGCCTCTACGCCGTCAATGCTGAGGGATCCTGCACCTTCACCAACGCGCGCTGGCAGGAGATCTTCGGTCTCGGCCTCGAGGAGAGCCTGGGCAGTGGCTGGTCCGACACCCTCCATCCGGATGATCGGGCCGGGGTGTTCACCGAGTGGATGCAGTCGGTGGAGCAGGAGCGGGAGGTCCAGATGGGCTTTCGGGTGCTGCACCGCGACGGCAAGGTGCTGCACGTGCGTTCCCAGGCCAAGACCTTGCGGGATGGCACAGGCGCCATCACCGGTTTCCTCGGTTTCGCCTAGGACGTCAGCACCGAGGTGGCGTTGCAGGCCGAGCTGCAGTACCAGGCCAGCCATGACGCCCTGACCCAGCTGCTCAACCGCCGCGCCTTCGACACCTGTCTCAGCGACTGTCTGGCCCTGGCTCCCCAGCCCGATGCGCCGGGTCACGCCCTGCTTTACATCGATCTCGACCAGTTCAAGATCGTCAACGACGCCGCTGGCCATGTCGCCGGCGATCGCCTGCTGGTGCAGGTGGCAAGGCTGCTGGAATCGTTCCAAAGCCCTGGAGCGAGCCTGGCCCGCCTCGGCGGCGATGAGTTCGCTTTGCTGCTGCCCGACTGCGACCTGGCGGCGGCCGAGGCGATGGCCGCCCGCATCATCGAGAAGCTGGAGGATTTCCGTTTCCAGGTGGGCGAGCAACGCTTCCGGGTGGGGGTGAGCATCGGCGTGGTGCCCCTGGCGGCCCATGGCGTCGACCCCGATGCCGTGATGCAGGCCGCCGACACCAGCTGCTTCAACGCCAAGGAGGCGGGCCGCAACCGCTGGCACACCTGGGGCGAGGGCAACGCCGAGATGATCAGCCGCAACCTGGCGATGCGCTGGGTGACCCGGCTGCAGGAGGCGCTCGACCAGGACCGGTTGGTACTGCATGCCCAGCGGATCGTGCCGCTCGATCCGGCCGCCGATCAGGCTCTGCGGGTCGAACTGCTGCTGCGGCTGCGGGAGCCCGATGGCTCGCTGGTGATGCCGGGGGCCTTTCTGCCGCCGGCCGAGCGCTTCCAGATGGCCACCCGACTCGACCAGTGGGTGCTGCAGAAAACCCTGTCTCTGCTCGCGGACCAGGCCTGCCTCGACGGCATCGATCGCGTCGCCCTCAACGTCTCGGGGCAGTCGGTGGTGGACCCCAGCTTTGTGCAGACGGTGGATCAGCTGCTGGCCCAGGCCGGCGCCGAGGTGAGCCGCCGGCTCTGCTTCGAGATCACCGAAACGGCGGCGATCACCAACATGACCGCTGCCCTCGAGTTCATCGCCACCGTGCGCGGCCGTGGTTCCACCGTGGCCCTCGACGACTTCGGTTCCGGAACCTCCTCGTTCGGCGCCCTCAAGAACCTGCCGGTGACCCACCTCAAGATTGATGGCCAGTTCGTGACCGGCGTGATCGACGATCCCCTCGACGATGTGGCCGTGCGCTGTTTCGTGGAGGTGGCCGAGGTGATCGGCCTGCGCACCGTGGCGGAGTTCGTGGAGTCGGCGTTGGTGCTCGAACGGCTCCGAGAGATCGGCGTGCACTACGCCCAGGGCTACCACCTGCACCGCCCCGAACCGTTCGAAACGGTGCTGGCCCAGGCCGCGGCCGACTGGCGGAACTGAGGTCAGGAGGCGCCGAGGGCTGTCTCGCTCCCAGCGGCGCCCGCCGCCCCAGCCGTCCCTGCCAGGCTGTTGAACGAGGGCGGCTGGGCCCACGGACTGCTTTCGGCGTCGGGACCGGTTCGATCCGTACCTGCTGGCGGCGCTGCGGGAACACACCTCCGTGAATGCCTTGGTGCGCGACGTCCTCGGCCGTTTGATCGGATGCTGGCCGCCCAGGCGGAACTGGAACGGCTGGTGCTGCTCACCGCCGACACCCAGCTCGCTGCCTTCCCCTGTCAGAGGCTCTGGTCAAGAGCTGCCGGTGCTACCAGGGATCGGTGTTGGAAGCCTGCCGCCGGCGTTGCCGGCACCTAGTTTGAGGCCATGGGAACCGACGGCCTCAGCCCCCTGGAACGGTTGCGCCAACAGCGTCAAGAACGCTGGCTGGAGGGACTGCAGCAGCAGCTGGCCGAGACCCTCGGTGATGTGCCATGCCGGGTCTGGCTGTTCGGCTCCCGGGCCCGGGGTGACTGGGATGGCTTCTCGGATACCGATCTGCTGGTGGAAGCCGACGGCGCTGAACTGGCGGAGCGGGCCGCCGATCAACTGCGCGCCGCCCTGGTGGGCGATGACGTGCTGGCCCTGGATCAGCACCGCTGGCAGGCCATGGCCGATTCGCCTTCTCCCCATTGGCGCGCCGTGCATGCGCAGGCCCGCTGTGTGCACCCGCGGCCATGAGTCAGGTCCGCACGGGCGCCTGGTGGCGCCAGGCCCGCAACGACCTTGAGCTCGCGGAGCTGGCGCGCAGCAACGGCTTCCATGCCCAGGCCTGCTTCTATGCCACCCAGGTGGCCGAGAAAGCGCTGGAGGGCGTCATCCTGGAACTCGGCAGCGAACCGCCCCGTACCCATGTGCTGGGCCCGTTGGTCAAGCTGCTGGCGGCTGAGGGGCTGGATGTGACGGCGCTGGCTCCCCTGCCGCTGCCGGCCTTGAGCCGGATGACCGTGACCAGTCGCTACCCGTTGGATGACACGCCGCCGAGCGAGCTGTTCGATGACCGCGACTCCGAACAGGCCCTCACCACGGCGAAGGCCGTCCTGGCCTGGGTGGAGCAGCTCGATCAGGTCCCCGGCTGAGCCGGCTGCCCCTGGTGCCCTCGTGGCGGCAGCTGGGTTTCGGTCTTGCTAAATCATGATCCCTTTGACCCTCTGCTGCTGGCCCGCTATCCCGCTCCGGTGCGCCACCAGGGCAGCTTCTGAGGGGGGGCAACACGGATGGCCCGGTCAGGACCTGCCGGGTCAGCGATCAATCCACAGGCCAGAGCGGCACCACCTGGCTGCGGCGAATGGTGCTGTCGAAGGTCGCCAGGGGCAGAGCGTGGGCCAGGGCGGTGGCCACGATCAGGCGATCGGCTGGATCGCCGTGGAACTCGGCGGGCAGGGAGTTCACACAGATCACCACCTCGCAGTCGAGAGGCAG
>CAIKWV010000595.1 GCA_903831165.1 uncultured cyanobacterium | reverse complement strand
GGTGCGGGGCGCCAGGCGGCTGGAGCAGCTGCGCCAGAAGCTGGGCCGCACCCTGGCGGTGCTGGTGATCGCCAACAACGTCTTCAACATCTTCGGCAGCCTGATGGTCGGGGGCTACGCCGCCGAGGTGTTCCATAAGCGCGGCATCGACGGCCCTGCCCTGCCCCTGTTCTCGGTCGGACTGACGGTGCTGGTGATCCTGCTGGGCGAGATCCTGCCCAAGGCGATCGGCAGCAAGCTGGCGCTGCCGGTGTCTCTGGCCAGTGCGCCGGCGGTGGGGCTGTTCCAGAAGCTGATGCTGCCCCTGGTGTTGCTGCTGGAGCAACTGATGCCGGCGATCACCGCCGAAAACGAGATCAGTACCGACGAGGAGGAGATCCGTCTGCTGGCCAGGCTGGGCTCCCAGAAGGGCCAGATCGAGGCTGATGAGGCGGCGATGATCGCCAAGGTCTTCCAGCTCAATGACCTCACGGCCCGCGATCTGATGGTGCCGCGGGTGTCGGCGCCGACCATCGACGGCCACGAAAGCCTGGAAAGTCAGCGGGCGATCCTGCTGCGCAACCACGCTCCCTGGTGGGTGGTGCTGGGCGAAGAGGTCGATGAGGTGCTCGGGGTCGCCAGCCGCGACCGGCTGCTGACGGCTCTGGTTCAGGGCGAGGGGCACACCGATGGGGTGGCCCTGTGTGAGCCGGTGGAGTTCGTGCCGGAGATGATCCGGGCCGATCGCCTGCTGACCAGCTTCCGCCGCCATGGCTCCGGCGTGCGGGTGGTGGTCGATGAGTTCGGCGGCTTTGTCGGTGTGATCGGCCCGGAGGCGGTTCTGGCGGTGCTGGCCGGCTGGTGGCGCAAACCCCAGGTGGCGGGCGAAGCCTCGGCGCCATGAGCGCAAGCCCTGCCCCGGCCATGCCCGAGCGCTGCAGGCTGCTGCTGCACCGCTGGCGCAGCGAGCTGCAGCTCAGCCCCCGGGAACGCAGCCTGCTGGGGCCGGAACTGCAGAGCCTGGATCGCCAGCTGCAGCGCCTGGAACAATCGCGACTGCGGGTGGCGGTGTTCGGCCGGGTGGGGGTGGGCAAGTCGAGCCTGCTCAATGCCCTGCTGGGGGAAGAGCACTTCGCCACCGATGTGGCCCACGGCTGCACCAGGCAGCAGCAGCAGCGCACCTGGCCCCAGCCGATTCGGGGGTTGGCTTCGGTCGATCTGGTCGACACCCCCGGCATCGATGAGATCGCCGCCCAGGCCCGCGCCCGCCTGGCGGCCCGGGTGGCCCTCGGCGCCGATCTGGTGCTGCTGGTGATCGACAGCGATCTGAGCCAGGGCGAACTGGAGGCCCTGGAGATCCTGCTGGCCAGCGGCAAACCCCTGCTGTTGGTGCTCAACCGCTGCGATTGCTGGCCCGCCGCCGAGCTTGAGAATCTGTTGGCCAGCATCCGCAGGCGCCTGCCTCCGGCGGCCCGCCAGCTCGAACCGGTCGCTGTGGCGGCGGCGCCGCGCCGGGCCCAGCTGCTGGCCGATGGCCGGGTGCGCAGCCGCCAGGAGCCACCACGCATCG
>CAIKWV010000594.1 GCA_903831165.1 uncultured cyanobacterium | reverse complement strand
TGCCTCAGCAGGGCATCCGTGCCGTGATCCAGGCCCTGGCCGCAGGTCAGTGCGAGGCGGCCGTGGTGCCGGTCGAGAATTCGGTGGAGGGGGGCGTCACCGCCTGCCTCGATGCGCTCTGGGAGCATGACGAGCTGGCGGTGGTCCATGCGTTGGTGCTGCCGATCCGCCATGCCCTGGTGGGCAGCGGGCCGATGGAGGGGGTGAGCGAGGTGCTGTCCCATCCCCAGGCCCTGGCCCAGTGCAGCCAGTGGTTGGCGGAGCACCTGCCCAGTGCCCTGCAGCTGCCCACCAGTTCCACTGCTGAGGCGGCGCGCATGGTGCGGGGCAGCCGCTTCCGCGCCGCCGTCGCCTCTAAGGAGGCCGCGGCTGAGCATGGCCTGGAGGTGCTCGACTATCCGATCAACGATGCGCCGGGCAACTGCACCCGTTTTCTGTTGCTGCGGCGCGGGCCTCGCTCCCAGGAGGGACCGTTGGCGAGCCTGGCCTTCTCACTGCACTCCAACCAGCCCGGGGCCCTGCTGCAGGCTCTGGGCTGCTTCGCGCGGGAGGGACTGAACATGAGCCGCATCGAATCGAGGCCCTCCAAGAGGGAGATGGGGGAATACATCTTCTTTGTCGATCTCGAGCTGCCGGCCGGGCCCGAGCCTTTGGAGAAGGCGCTCACCGATCTCAAGCCCCTGTGTGAGCATCTGGCTTTGTTCGGCGCCTATCCACTCACCAACCTGGCGCTCGAAGATTCTGCGGGCTGAATCTAAGCAGCGACAAGGCCTGTCACTGCCTCGGTTTGCGGCCGCGAAACACACCGAACTGCATCAGGCCGCTGCGGAAGGCCCAGTCCATCAGCAGCAGGGTGGGGGTTTCGCGCAGGCCCTGCAGCAGGGCGCCAGGACCCAAGCCCAGGACGGCGGCGGGGCGCCGCAGGCCCTCGAGGATCGAATCGATCCAGGAGGGCTGGGTGGCCCGGGTCCAGTCCCCCGTCTCCACGCTCATGCCGCCACTCCAGGGGC
Organism: uncultured cyanobacterium; assembly: GCA_903831165.1. Lineage (GTDB taxonomy): Bacteria > Cyanobacteriota > Cyanobacteriia > PCC-6307 > Cyanobiaceae > Cyanobium. Next base: position 4,295 of record CAIKWV010000594.1, on the reverse strand, counting down.
TGGCCTCGAGGTTGGCCTGGAGCGAGCGAATGCTGGCGAACTCGGGGTGGGCCCACTGGTCGAGCAGTTGGCGCATCACCCAGCGCTCGCGGCGATTCATGGCGCCGTCGGCCGGATCGCGCCGGTTCCAATCCGCCACCGCCAGCAGGCCCCCAGGCCGCAGCACCCGCAGCAGCTCATCGGCGTAGCGCTGCTTGTCTGGCATGTGGGGGCCAGCTTCCACACTCCAGACCCCATCAAAGCCTTCGGTGGCGCTGCCATCCGGCAGATCGAGGGCCAGGGCATCCATCACGGCGAAGCGGCAATGTCCCAGTTCGGACGGGGTCAGGTCCCGGGCTCTCTGGATCTGGCCGGGGCTGATGCTGATCGCGAGCACCTCAAAGCCGTAGTCGCGCGCCAGGATGCGGGCACTGCCGCCGATGCCGCAGCCCACATCCAGGACCCGGGAGCCCGGAGGCAACTGGTCCAGGCCACTCCAGCGGACCAGTTCATGCACAAAGGCCACCTTGGCGGCGCGGAAGTCGCGGCGGCCGGGGGGATCGCCGTAGTGCCCCAGGTGCACGTGGTCTCCCCAGAGGTTTTCCAGCAGCCGGTCGGCGGTCCAGCGGTCGTAGGCCGCCGCAACGCTGGACGGATCGGTGTAGCGACGATTGCGCCGCAACCAGACGATCAGGCCCAGCAAGGACAACGCGGCCAGGACCAGCACCAGCACCAGCCAGGCCTGCGGGTTGGAGCCCAGACTCACTCCCGGCCCCCCAGGTTGCCCTCATCGAGGGTGGTGAAGGTGTCTTTCAAGACGGTGCGGGCGGCCAGTTGGCGTCGGGTCTGGTCGAGCAGCTCGTACTCCTGGCGCAGGCGCTCGCCCGTGTCGGTGATCTCGAGCAGGGCCTGCTGATGGTCGGCCACCGGTCCTCCCAGATGGGAGCCGATCCAGAAGGACAGCTCCCGGGGCAGATCGGGCAGATCGGCGGGCAGGGACGCGGGTTTGCCGATCAATTTGCCGGTCAGTTCGACCACATCGCGCAGGGCCCGGGAGACATCGCTGGTGAGAACTTCGAGCTCGTCGTGGCTGTCGCTGATCTCATCTTCGATCCAGCTGACCAGGCCCACCCGGAACGGGGCGTCGCGGACGATGTCGAGCACACGGAAACGTTGCTGACCCATGGTGACGATGTTGCTGCGATCGTCCTCCTGGTTCTGGCAGTGCAGTATTTCAGCGCAGCAGCCCACGTCGGCCATCTGCTGCTCCTGGGGGTCCCAACGCACCACCCCGAAGCGACGGTCTTCGGCCATCACGGTGCGCAGCATCATGCGATACCGGGGCTCAAAGATGTGCAGCGGCAGCACCTCCTGCGGGAAGAGCACCACATCCGGTAAGGGGAACAGGGGCAGTTCCCGCACAGCAAGGTCACTCACGCTGACAGGGTGCCACCTTGGGCACCAAGGCATGGACCGGGATGGCCCAGGGCCAGCGGAGAGCGGATCAGGGAACGCAACGAGTCAGCGACGGTGTTGGGCGAATCCTAGAAACAACAACCCTGCCCCGGCAGCGTGGTCGCTGGGGCAGGCCAGGCCGTTCCCGGTGGTGCTCCTGGCCAGACACCCAGCGATCGCCTCAAACCGCGGTCCCCATCGCCGCAGGGCTGAGGTGATCGAGTGAAGCCGCTCCAAGCGTGTCCATGGCCTCAGACCCAGGAGCGCGGTCCACGTCAGTCGTTCCGGGCGGAGGATCGACCTGGCTCCATGCCAACGGTCAACAGGGTCTCATTCTGATCACGCCTGGATCAAACTTCAGAACCGTCCCTTGCGTGAGAGCGATTGTTGTGCGGCAGATGCGGCCTGGCCACAACGGGTCGAGATTCAGGACCTGCTCTCTCGCTCTGATTCCGGATGGAATCCCCGCGTTGGGGACGCCCTGGTCAACCCTTGGACCCGAACCGATGGGCTCAGTAGACCCATGGCCATGGCCTGTCTCACGGCCCAGGAGCGCTCAAACGTGGCCGAGAGAAGTTTTCAACAGTCTCTTCGTGCTGTTTTCCCCGATTTCTGTTTCGAGAATTGATGCTCAAAGCACCCCTTTGGAGGAGTTTCGCCTCAGTTCGCTGAGGTTCCAGTCTGATGATCAAGTCGCAGAAGTGTGATGCTTACGCTGGCTCAGCAGTGGTCAGGAATCTGAACTGTTCAATCGCCCGTTAGTTCAAAGGCAGTTCGTGATTTGTGGTGAACGTACAGAGCGTCACGTCGGCAAAGTTCCCGTCGAGAAAGTTCTTGTCAACAAAGCTCTGGTTGCCCCTGGGAGCGCAGCCAAGTGATGACTGCGGCTACTGTGCCTGACAGGATTTCTCCTGTTCTGCCGGCAGTTGCCCAGATCTTTTCTGACCCAATGCTGTGGGTAATGGTCGGCTGCGACGCATGTCACCGTATTGATGATCAAACCTGATGACCCAGATGAAAACTCCTTAGGGGCACCTCGAAAAAACTGCACATCTCGCATTGGCAAGCAGCAGGCAAGCCAGTGATTGCTAGGCATCTAGGGTTGAATGACCCAGGAGATCCGTGATTTTTCGAGATGCCTTCAGGGCAATCTCATGGGCGTACCCTGCTCTGATTGGGCTGCGCTGAACACGCTCCGTGGTGCTCCCAGCATCGCCCTGGAGCTTGATGGGTCATCAAGCGAGCCGATGTTCCGAAGCGATGTGTCCAGATCTTGATCAAACTGTTTGCAGGGCAGCCCTCCGGGCTGGCCTGCAAACACATCAGAGTTTGTGCATGCCCAACTCAATCCATAGAGGGAGCCTGAGGATACTCACTCACCATGAACCGTGCCCCAGCAGACTCGTCAAATCCCGTATGGGCTTTGAGACTCAAAGAGCTTGCCGGGAATGACGTCAGAGTTTGACTTCAATATCAACGCCGCTGGGCAGATCAAGTTTCATCAGTGCATCGATCGTCTTGGCGCTGGGGCTGTAGATGTCGATGATGCGCCGATGGGTGCGGGTTTCGAAGTGCTCGCGGGAATCCTTGTCCACGTGGGGCGAACGCAGCACGCAGTAGATCTTGCGCTTGGTCGGCAGGGGGATCGGACCGATCGCGGTGGCGGCGGTGTGATCAGCGGTTTCGATGATCTTTTCGCAGGACAGATCCAGCATGCGGCGATCAAACGCCTTCAAGCGGATGCGGATCTTCTGCTGAGCAATGGCGGTGGACATGGCGAAATGCGGAAGGGGGCGCAGTGATCACAGCGCAGGGTGAGGAAGCCGGTGGCACAGGGCCGGGCTTCTCATGGGTGGGGATCGAGCCGGGTCGTGCCGGTTGTCGAGGTGCTCAAGGCTTGTGGGGCCTTGGAAATGAGGTGGGAGGCCCGATGGCTCCCACCTCTTGAACTTAGGTCAGCGAACGGACCGAGGCCGAATCACTCGACGATCTTGGAGACCACGCCGGCACCGATGGTGCGGCCGCCTTCGCGGATGGCGAAGCGCATGCCTTGCTCGATGGCGACCGGGCAGATCAGCTGGGCGCTCATCTTGATGCGGTCGCCGGGCATCACCATCTCCACATCGGTGCCGTCATCGGCGGTGAAGGCGGTGATCTGGCCGGTCACATCCGTGGTACGGATATAGAACTGGGGGCGATAGCCGGAGAAGAAGGGGGTGTGGCGGCCACCTTCTTCCTTCTTGAGCACATACACCTCACCTTCGAACTTGGTGTGGGGCTTGATGGAGTTGGGCTTCACCAGCACCATGCCGCGTTCGATGTCCTCTTTCTGGACGCCGCGCAGCAGCAGACCGACGTTGTCGCCAGCCATGCCCTCATCGAGCAACTTGCGGAACATTTCCACGCCGGTGACGGTGGTTTCGCGGGTGTCCCGGATGCCGACGATCTGGACGGTTTCGCCGACCTTCACCTTGCCGCGCTCGATACGGCCGGTGGCCACGGTGCCCCGACCGGTGATCGAGAACACGTCTTCGACGGCCATCAAGAACGGCTTGTCGATTTCGCGCTCGGGCTCGGGGATGGCTTCGTCAACGGCATCCATCAGGTCGAGAATCTTGTCGACCCACTCGTCTTCACCGCGAACGGCTTTCTTGCCGGACTGGATGTACTCCAGCGCCTTGAGAGCGGAGCCGGCCACCACAGGGATGTCATCGCCGGGGAAGTCGTAGCTGCTGAGCAGTTCACGCATTTCCAGTTCGACAAGCTCGAGGATCTCCTCGTCGTCGACCATGTCCTTCTTGTTGAGGAATACCACCAGGGCGGGCACGCCAACTTGCTTGGCCAGCAGGATGTGCTCCTTG
>CAIKWV010000593.1 GCA_903831165.1 uncultured cyanobacterium | reverse complement strand
CGGGCCGCCGCTCTGCTGGACCCCAAGGCCACGGTGCAGCGCCTGATGCTCTGGTCGATGGCCACCCTGGCCCTGCTGCCCCTGGGCCGGGAAGGGCCGGTGGTGCACGTCGGAGCGTCGGTCGCCTTCCGTCTGCAGCAACGTTTCCCGCGCTGGTTTCAGTTCCTGGACCGCACCGATCTGATCGCCCTGGCGGGGGGCGCCGGCCTGGCGGCGGGCTTCAACACGCCTTTGGTGGGCCTGGTGTTCGTGGCCGAGGAGCTCACCAGCCGCTTTGACGCCCGCTTGATCTGGCCGACCCTGCTGGCCTGTGTCACCGCCGCCGGTTTCAGCAATCTGGGCGGCCAGCCGGAGTTTGCCCTGGGTCTGTTGCAGGACATGAGTGCGGAACCCTGGCAGCTGCTCTGGGCCCTTCCCCTGGGTCTGGGCGCTGGCCTGCTGGGCGCCGGGTTCGGCCGTCTGCTGCTGGAGACCACCCGGCGTCTCACGCCGCTGGTCCGCCGCTATCCCCTGCGGCTGGGGTTGCTGTTGGGCCTGCTGCTGGCGGCTCTGACCCTGCTCAGCGGCGGCGGCGCCAATGGCGACGGCGAAGCGCTGATGGCCTGGATGATCGGCCATCCCGAAGCCGATCTGCCCACCGCCGGCCTGCTTCTGGCCCGGATGATCGGCCCCTGCCTGGCCCTGGGGGCCGGCGTGCCGGGGGGACTGATTGATCCGGCCTTTGCCATCGGCGCCGTGCTGGGGCAGGGCGTCAGCCATCTGCTGGGACTGGGGCTGATGGGGCTCGCCCTGGGGATGGCGGCGGCCCTGGCCGGAGCCACCCAGCTGCCGGTGCTGAGCGTGGTGTTTGCCCTGCGCCTGGCCGGCGATCAGCAACTGCTGCCGGGCGTCGTGCTGGCGGCGGTGATCGGCGCCTACTGCAGCCGCCTGCTGATGAAGAAGCCGGTGTATCACGCCTTGGCGGCAGGGCTGGAGTGAGAGGACCATTCCTGGCCACGTCCGGCCTGGGGGATCGGTTTCGGTGTTGTGTTCGCGCCTGCCAACAACCTCACCTGCGGCCGATCAACGGCTGAGACCCGGACTAGGTTGAGCCCACCTTTTTCTCAGGTTGCTTGTGACCGCTCCGGCCTCCCCCACCATGCGTTGGATCGCCGCCGGCCTGCTTGCCGCCGGTGCGGGCCTCTCCCTGGCGTTGCCGTTCGTGTCGGCCACCCTGTTGACGATCCTGCTGGGCAGCGCCGCCGTGGTGGCCGGCATCTCCCAGCTGTTGCGGCTCAGCGGTGCGGCCGACACGCGCAGCAAGATCTTCCGTGCCCTGTCGGGGGCGCTGTATGTGGTGGGCGGCCTCTGGTGCATCGCCTTCCCGATCGAAAGCACGGTCAGCCTGACCCTGTTCCTGGGCTTCCTGCTGGTGGCCGAAGGGGTGATGGAGCTGGCTTCCGCCGCCTCCGGCTCGATCCCAGCCCGGGGCCTGGTGCTGCTCGATGGCATCGTCACCGTGGTGCTCGGCGGCATGCTGGTGGTCGAATGGCCCAGTGACAGCATCTGGGCGATCGGCACCCTGTTCGCCATCGGCCTGGGCTTCTCGGCGGTCAACGTCCTGAGCGCGCCTGCCCCCGCTGCCTCTTCCGAAGCCAGCTGATCAGGCTCCCTGGCGTTCGGCCCGCACGATCAACCGAAAACGTCAGTGGCTCTGGCTTCGGTCGAGCCCTCCGCTGATCCAGTCAGCGAAGCTTTCAGTCCCCTTGGCCCCCACGGGTTCAATCGGCTGGGCCATAGCCGCCGCCACCGGGGGTCTCGATCCTGAGCAGATCGCCCGCTGCCATCGCCAACTGCAGCGAACCGCCCAGGTCTTCGGTGCTGCCATCGGCCCGGCAGATGCTGTTGCGGCCTGTCTGAGCGGGACGTCCACCGGCCAGGCCGAAGGGAGGCACCCGGCGGGAGCCGGAGATGATCGCCGCCGTCATCGGCTCCAGGAAGCGCAACCAGCGCACCACGCCATCACCGCCTCTCCAGCGGCCGGCGCCGCCACTGCCGCGGCGGATCGCGAACCGCTCCAGCCGCACCGGGTAGCGATCCTCCAGGATCTCGGGGTCGGTGAGCCGGGAGTTGGTCATGTGGCTCTGGACGGCGCTGGCCCCCGCAAAACCGCAGCCATCGGCCAGCACGCCGGCGCCGGTGCCCCCGCAGATCGTCTCGTAGTACTGGCAGCGGTCGTTGCCGAAGCTGAGGTTGTTCATCGTGCCCTGGGCGGCGGCCATCACCCCCAGGGCGCCGAACAGGGCATTGACCACGGCCTGGGAGGTCTCGACGTTGCCCGCCACCACCGCTGCCGGTGGATCGGGCCAGAGCAGGCTGGCCGGCGGCACCACCAGGTCGATCGGTTCGAAACAGCCGGCATTGAGCGGGATCGCCCGGCCCACCAGGCAGCGGAACACGTAGAGCACGGCCGCCTTGGTGATCGCCAGCGGCGCATTGGCATTACCGCTCTGCTGGCGGGAGGTGCCGCTGAAGTCCACCAGCGCTCGCCGCCGTTCCCGGTCGATCCGCACCGCCACCTGAATCCGGCCGCCATCGTCAAGGTCGACGCTCCAGGCGCCGTCGCCCAGTCGATCGATCACGCCGCGGACGGCCTCGGCGGCGTTGGTCTGCACCAGGCTCATGTAGGCCCGCACCTCCGCCACTCCCTGACGGGCCATCAACCGTTGCAGCTCCGCCACCCCCAGCTGGTTGGCGGCCACCTGGGCCTGCAGATCGGCGATCAACTGGTCGGGGTTGCGAACCGGATAGCGACCCTCCAGGAGGCGTTGCCGCCAGGAGACCTCATCGAACTGCCCGGCGCGGATCAGCGGCACATGGTCGAGCAGCAGACCCTCCTCGCTGATGCTGTGGCTGAAGGGGGGCATGGATCCCGGGGTGATACCGCCCACATCGGCGTGATGGCCGCGGCAGGCCACATAGAACAAGGGCTCGCCCGCCAGGTCCTGGCCGCCGGCGGCGAACACCGGCGTGATCACGGTGATGTCGGGTAGGTGGGTGCCGCCGTTGTAGGGGTTGTTGGCGGCCACGGCATCGCCGGGGCCCAGGGGTGGCAGCGATCGCCGCTCGACGGCGGCCATCAGGGCCACCACGCTTTCGCCCATCGAGCCCAGATGGACGGGAATGTGGGGGGCATTGGCCACCAGCCGGCCGCGGCCGTCGAACAGGGCACAGGAGAAATCCAGGCGCTCGCGGATGTTCACCGAACGGCTGCTCTGCTGCAGCCGCACCCCCATCTGCTCGGCGATGGCACTGAATCGATGGTTGTAGAGCTCCAGCGTCACCGGATCGGCGGCGAGCAGTCCAAGTTCGGCTGTGAGCAGCCTCGGTTTCGCCGCCGGGGGCTCCGGCTTCAGGGGGTTGGCTGCCGGGGGCTCCTGTTTGCGGGTGGTTGCCTCCGACCCGTGTCCCGAGGCCGGGGGGACGTCCGCCGCTGGGCTGGGCTGGGTTCCCCTCGGCTGTGAAGGGTCGGCGGTCGCGCCGTTCTCCTGCCCACCGCTGGCGCCTGGGCCGCCAGCTTCCGGGCCCTCCTGCTGCGGAGTGGCGTCTGGCCTTTCCCCGCCAGCGAGCGGGCCCACTGGGGATTCGGCCGCCGCCAGCCGCGCCCGCCCGTCTTCTGCCAAGGCGGGAGGGGGCGCCGAGGCTGGGATCCGCTCCAGCAGCAGCTCGCCGCGGGCGAGCACCCGGGTGCTCCAGCCGGGCTCCAGCACCGTGGCTCCCGTGTCCTCCAGCACCAGAGCCGGCCCCTCCAGCTTCTGGCCCGGCCTGAGCTGTTCCCGTTGCCACAGCGGCACGTTCCGCCAGGCCATGCCGCCGTCCTCGGGCAGGCACAGGGGAGTGGTCGTCGGCTCGGGAGACCGGCCGCCGTTCGGTGCCGAGGCCGTCTTGGCCATGGCCGGGTTCGCTGCTGCCTGCTTTGCCGAAGCCGGGTTCACCGAAGCCGGGTTTGTCGCGGCCGGGTTTGCCGAGGTCGGGTTTGCCGAGGCCGCCGCTGGTGACGCAACAGCCTGGGGCGGCCGATCCGGCAGGACGTCATCCGGTGCCAGAGCAGCCAGCGGTCCCAGCGGTCCCGTCAGGTTGTCGATGGTCGACGCCGGGGCCGGCGACGTCCGGGCTGGTGCGGCCTGGCCCATGGCCGGCGACGGGGTCGTCCCGGCCTGCGCTGGCTCCTGCCCCTCCCCAGGCCTCGGCTCCGCAGGCTCGGCGATCAGCTCCACCTCGATCCGCTCCAGCACCAGGGGCTCCCCGGCCACCACGTAGCCGAAGCGGCGGCGATGCAGGGCCTCAAATTCCGCCCGCAGCGGCGTGTACCAGGACACCTCGTCAACGGCGGCCCCGTGGCGCTCGCTCGCCTCCAGCCCGTTTTCCAGTCCGTTCCGGCCCCAGTCCTGCAACAGGTCCTCCGGCAGGCCCAGCTCCAGGCCGCCATCGTTGGCCGGATAGCGCAGCTCCACCCGCACCAGCCGCCGCACCGCGCTGCCCGAGCCCAGGTCGCCAGCCTCGGCCAGGGAGTGCCGGGCTTCGGCGCTGAGGTCGGCGATGCAGGTCAGTAGATCGCTGCGGCGGACCGTCTCCAGGGGTTGGCGCAGGCAGTGCTCGAGCCGCTGGCTCTGGCGGGCCAGGCCGATGCCCCAGGCGGAGAGCACGCCGGCCAGGGGATGGATCAGCACCCGCTCGATGCCGAGGCTGGTGGCCAGCGCGCAGCCGTGCTGGCCGCCGGCGCCGCCGAAGCAGACCAGCACCGCGCCGCGGATGTCATGGCCCCGTTGAATCGAGATGCGCCGGATCGCCTCCGCCATCCGCTCATTGGCGATCGTCAGAGCTCCCTGGGCCAGCCGTTCCAGCGCCAGGGGCTCCGCCCCGCCGTGGTCCTGGCCCAGGGCCGCCGCCAGCTCGCCGAACCGCTGCCGCACCACGTCGCCATCGGCCCCCCGGTCGCCCCCGGGGCCGAAAACGGCGGGCAGCGCCCCCGCCGGTAGGCGCCCCAGCAACAGGTTGGCATCGGTCACCGTCAGCGGGCCGCCGCGGCGATAGCAGGCCGGGCCGGGGTCGGCCCCGGCGGAGTGGGGCCCCACCAGCAGCCGCTGAGCATCGGCCCGCAGCACCGAGCCCCCGCCTGCGGCCACGGTGTGGATCGGCAGCATCGCCGCCTGCACCTGCAGCCCGGCGATCTCGGTCGTCGCCATGCGCTCCCAGGCGTCCTCGCCGCGGGATCCATCGAAATGGAACACATCGGTGGAGGTGCCGCCCATGTCGAAGCCGACGATCGGCCGATCCCCCAGTCCCGCCGCCTGGGCCGCGGCCACCGCTCCCACCATGCCGCCGGCCGGTCCAGAGAGGATCGTGTCCTTGGCCTGCAGCTGGGACGGCGCCTGCAGAGCGCCGCTGGAGGTCATCACCCGCAGGCGCGTGGCCTGACCCAGGGCGGCGCTCACCTGGGCCAGATAGCGCCGCAGGGTGGGCCGCACCGCCGCTTCGACGATCGTGGTGTTCAGGCGGGGCACGAGGCGGGGCTGGCGGCTGAGCTGATGGGACAGCAGCACCGAGCTGAAACCGAGTTGCTCCAGCCAGTCGCCGAGGGCCAGCTCATGGGCCGGATGGCGATAGCTGTGCAACAGGGCCACGGCGACGTGGTGGTAGCCGTCGGCCAGGGCCTGGCGCAGCTGGCTTGCCAGGGGGCCCCCCGTCTCCAGGGGCACCAGTTCGCTGCCATCGGCGGCCAGTCGTGCCTCCACTTCGATCACCCGCATCGGCGGCAGCTCGGGTCGTTCGATCCGCAGGGCGAAGATCTCCGGGCGATGTTGATCGCCGATGGCGGGCAGATCGGCAAAACCGCGGTTGACCAGCAGCAGCACCGGCTCCAGCTGGCGCTCCAGCAGGGCGTTGGTGGCCACGGTGGTGCCCAAGCGCACCTCCTCCACCAGACCCGGGGGTAAGGGTTGATCGGCGGCCAGCCCCAGCACCTCCCGCACGGCCCGGATCGCCGGATCGTCATCGCGTTCCGGCTGCACCGACAGCACCTTGCGCACCACCAGCTCACCGCCTGGCGAACGACCCACCAGATCGGTGAAGGTGCCGCCGCGATCGATCCAGAAGCGCCAGCGGCCAGACCGCAGCGCGTGATCAGGAAGCGTGTCAGCCGTCACAGGACATTGCCGAGTCAGGGATTCGGACACGCTCCATCCCGGTAGTTACCCATCAGGTACCCAGCTCTGCCACGTAGGAAGCGTATTTCAGGTCGCGGGGCCACTCAGGCCTCCTGCAGAAAAGCCATGGAGATCTCGCCCACCCACCCCGGAGCCGGCGGGCGATGG
>CAIKWV010000592.1 GCA_903831165.1 uncultured cyanobacterium | reverse complement strand
CCCGATCGCTGTGGGCGGTGGATGGCCCCACCGGCCTCTGTGCGGACAGCGGACGCCTGTTGGGCCAGGGCGGCGCCACGGCCGAGCGCACCTGGAGCATCGGCCTGCTCAAGCGCGGCTTCCTCCAGGACGCCGCCCTTGCGCGGGTGGGACAGCTGGAGCGCATCGATCTGGGCTTGCCCCCCGCGCTTCTGTCCGCCTTGCCGGCGCCGACACCGCTGGCCCTGAGAGCCGCCGACGCCGGGACGGCCCCCTGGCCGAGGGCGGATCCCGCCGCGTCCAAGTACGGCCGCGGTCGCCTGTTGCTGGTGGCCGGCAGCCGCCGCTTCCGGGGCGCCGCCCACCTGGCCCTGTCCGGAGCCAGTGCCTCGGGCTGCGGCAGCCTGCGGGCGGCCCTGCCCCAGGAGCTGGTGGATCAGCTCTGGATGGTGCATCCGGAGGTGGTGCTGGCGGCGGAGCTGGGGGCCCAGGCCTCGGGGGGGTTGGACCTGTCGACCTTGGCGGCGCTGGATCTCAGCCGTCTCGATGCGATTCTGCTGGGACCGGGACTGGGGGGGGCAGGCCTGGGCGGGCCGAATCCTGAAGGACTGGACCTGGGCGAACTGGAATCCGCGGAGGCCCCTGAGGGTGAGCGGGAGAACCCCAGCCCCGAGGCCAGTCCTGAGCCGAGCCCAGAACCAGGACCGGTCGCGGCCGCTGGCCAGACAAAAGCAGCTCCTGAACATCGGCCAGCCCTCGAGTCGAGCCGGGACTCGGAGGCGGAACTCTGGAGGCGGCTGCAGGCGTTTTCCGGTCTGTTGGTGCTGGATGCCGATGGCCTCAACCGGCTGGCCCATCGCTGCCGCCAGGCTGAAGGGGCCGCGGGCTGGCTCAGACAGCGCCGCGGTCCCACCTGGATCACCCCCCATGGAGCGGAGTTCGCGCGACTGTTTCCAGCCCTGCGGAATCTGGAGCCCCTGGAGGCGGCCCTGGAGGCGGCCCGAAGCAGTGGCGCCAGCGTGCTGCTGAAGGGGGCCCGCAGCGTGGTGGCCGCAGCGGATGGGCGGCGCTGGCAGGTGCTGCAGGCGACTCCGCAGGCGGCCCGGGCTGGCCTGGGGGACGTGCTGGCCGGCTATGCAGCGGGGCGGGGAGCTCTGGCCCTTGCTGATCGACGCAGCGCCCGGGGGCAGCCAGACAGCGGCCGCGTGGATGACGCCTCCCTGCTGGCCGCCGCGGTGCTGGCCCACGCCCAGGCTGGACTGCGCTGCCTGGAACGCTGCGGACCAGGCGGCGTCAGCCCGCAGGCGGTGGCCGCCGAATTGCAGCAATCCTGAGCGGACGGGTGGGACGGGCGCCGCGCCCGGCTCCAGATGTTGAAATCCCCATCCAGGTGCCGCCAGGGTTGGCATATCGATACAAATCACCCCAAGCCACCATCAATTGCCGGGCGAAAGCCAGGCTTTGTGTTGTTTTGCCATTGAAAGCTGAAGGGTTATTGAAACTGCACCCAAGAAAGCTGAATGCGTGTGAAGATCGCCCCACTCCTTTCTCGTTGTATGACTGCCACCTCCGTCAAGGCCCATGGCGGCTCCAGTCGGAGAGGTACGGATTCCATGACCTGGTATCTCGCCTCCATCGGGCGGGAACCGTTGCTGACTCCGGCTGAGGAGATCGAGCTGGGCAATCAGGTCCAGGCGATGATGCGCCTGGAAGAACAAAAAAACGAAGAGTATTCCGCCCAGGAACGCAAGATTATCAAGATCGGTCATCGCTCCAAACAGCGGATGATGAAGGCCAACCTGCGCCTGGTCGTCAGTGTCGCCAAGAAATATCAGGGCAAGGGACTGGAGCTGCTGGATCTGATCCAGGAGGGTTCCCTGGGCTTGGAGCGGGCCGTGGAGAAGTTCGATCCCACCCGCGGCTACAAGTTCTCCACCTATGCCTTCTGGTGGATCCGCCAAAGCATGACCCGGGCCATCGCCTGCCAGTCCCGCACGATCAGGCTGCCGGTGCACCTGAGTGAGCGGCTCAGCATCATCCGCAAGGTGAGCCTGGAGCTGGCCCACAAGCTCGGGGCGATGCCCAGCCGCCAGGAGATCGCCGAGGCGCTGAACATGCCGATGGAGGAGCTCGATTCGCTGTTGCGGCAATCGCTCACCACCTCCAGCCTGGATGCCCCGATCAATGCGGACGAGGGTCGCAGTTTTCTGGGGGATCTGATCGCCGACAACTCCGCCGAAGAGCCGCTGGACATGGTGGAGCGGGGCATGCACCAGGAGCAACTGGGCCGCTGGCTGGAGCAGCTGACGGAACAGGAGCGCGAGGTGCTGGGCCTGCGCTTCGGTCTCGACGGCCAGGAACGGCACACCCTGGCTGAAATCGGCCGGCAGCTGGATGTCTCGCGCGAGCGGGTGCGGCAGGTGGAACTCAAGGCCCTGCGCAAGTTGCGCAATCTCACCCGGCGCACCACCAGCACGCTCTGACGCCGCCGAAGCGGGCTCAGCGGCGCCGCAGACGATTGGGGAAAAAGCGGGCCTGAGCCGCGGCCTCTGGCTCGGGGCTGGGTTCGGATCTGGGTCTGGGTTCGGGGGCCTGAGGCGCTGGAGCCTGCGCTTGCACCACCTGCAGCCCATGGACCGCCAGGCTGTCGCTGCAGCGCTGGATGAACTCCTGCCGCAGGCTCTCGGGCTGTTCGATGCGGATGCCGCCGCCGAAGCCAAACAGCCAGTTGCGCAGGTCGATGTCACTGGCCACGGTCCAGCGGGGCAGATCCAGCTCCACCGGATAGGGATGGCTGTCGCCCTGGGCGTTCGGTGTGAGCACATGGGGGGCGCGGGCATGGTGCCACCAGCGGTCGCTGGCCAGGGGGCGGGAGAAGCGGGTCTGTTCGAGGGGATAGCGGCCGGCACCCTCGCGCAGGACGGCAAAGGCCCAGGGGGCGCAGGAGAAGCGCAGGGTTTCCAGCTGGCTGCGGCGCAACTGGGGCGAGGGGCTGGCCAGGGCCAACTGGGCCTCCAGGTCGTCACCGAAGTAGATGCCGCCGCTGTGGTGCAACAGCCGCTCCAGGCGCTGCACGGCCCGCTGATGCTGTTCGGGGTCGCGACGATGACCGGATTCGCTCTGGCGCAGGGCGAGGCGATCGAGCCGTTCGCTGCGGATCAGTCCCTGTACCAGGCCGATGACGTCCTGCTCATAGATCAGATACCAGCCGATGTT
>CAIKWV010000591.1 GCA_903831165.1 uncultured cyanobacterium | reverse complement strand
TCGCTCCTCTCCTGGCCCTGGCCCCTGCCACCATCTCCTGGTCACCGAAAGTCGCCCTGGTGATGATCGTCTGCAACATCATCGCCATTGCCATCGGCAAGGCCACCATCAAGCAGCCCAATGTCGGCCTGAAACTGCCCAGCGCCAACCTGTTCGGTGGCCTCAGCCACGGCGCCATGCTCGGCACCATGAGCCTCGGCCACATCCTCGGCTTTGGCGCCATTCAGGGCCTCGCTTCCCGCGGCGTCCTCTGAAGCTCAGGCGAAGGCTGCCCACTCCCGGGTGGAGCAGCCTTCAACGAAACCCAGCCCTGCACAGCGGCGGCTCGGCAAACCCATGGACTTGGACCACTGGGTTGGCCAATTTTTTGTGCTGTTCACTGGATTGATTGGTGATCGGGAGGTGCCAAGACCCCCCTGAATGAATTTCTGGACAACCGTTGTCCGTCGCAAGGATCCGGGCAACGCCACCACGCCATGCGCCGCCGCGATGTTTCGTTGTTGCGATGTTTGGCTGCTGCGGGGCAAGACACCAGCCCCTGAAAGCACAGCTTGTGCGGTTCAACGCACCCCCAGCAGATAGGGCAGGCTCCTGAGCCCGTAGCGCTCAAAGCGGTACTCGAACAACAGCGCCGCCAGATCTTCCGCCCGCCGGGGCTCCAGACCCGTCAACAGGCTGCTCAACCGGCGATCGGCCTGGGGACCATCGAGGCCCAACCAGGTGCGCCGGGCCAAGCGACCACTGAGGGACCAGCGCCAACCGAGCCGCCGCCTCAGCTGTCGCTCATAGCGCTGCAGATCCAACGGCGCGCCCCGCTGGATGGCGGCGACCAGCAGCGGCCCCAGAACCCGGCTGCTGCTGAGGGCATGGCGAATCCCTTCTCCCCCCAGCAGATTGGCGGTGCTGACCGCATCGCCGATCGCCAGCAGGCGGCCCTGGCCGTGGCAGTCGCGGCGGCGGATCGAGCTGACGATCAGACCGCCGTGGCGATCGAGAACCGTGCTGGCCTGGCGCTCGGCCGGGCTGAACAACCGACTCAGCATCGACTCCAGGACCTGACCCAGGGGAGGCAGATGGCGGTCGGGCCTCAGCCGGCAAACCCCCACCTTCAACTGCCCAGGCGCCATCGGAAACACCCAGCCATAGCCCTGGGAGACCCAGTCACTGCCCAGCGCGAAACTGAGCTGATAGGACCAGCGCTGCCAGCAGTCGGGCGCCACCTGCAGCAACCACTCCACGCCCACACCCCGCACCAGATCCCGATCCGATTCAGACGCCATCGCCGTGATCGGCCCGATCAAGGCCCGCCCCTGGCCGCTGGCATCGACCACCCAATCACTGATCACCTCCTGCACCCCGCCCTGGCGATCGCGGAGCAGGGTTCGCAGGCCCGTGCCCATCGGCTGGCAGTCGAAGGCCCGCCAGCCCAGCTGGAGCGAGCCGCCGAACCGACGGCACTGATCCGCCAGCCAGTGGCGCAAAGCACCGAAATCGAGCACGACGCCGAGGGGGGTCTCGGCCCTCCAGGTCCGCCGCTCCTGGCCAGGACCGAGCAGCTGCCAGCCCCGCCAACGGCTGGCCACCACCTCGGCCGGCAATCCATAGCGCTCCAGGACATCCAACGGCATGGCCGCACTGCTGAATGCCGCCTGGCCCAGATCGGCGAGCTGATCAACCAGCAGCACACCAACCCCGGCGGCGGCAAGCTGGCGAGCCAGATCGCCGCCGGAGGGACCGGCTCCGACCACCAGCACCTGGGTGCGCAAGCTGTTCACGCCGTCAACAGGAGGGATCAGACAGCCACGACCTGACGGGAATCGGGGCTGAAGGCAGGCGCAAAGCGCTTGAGAATCGTGTCAGCCATCTGGGCCGGCGTCAGTCCCAGCTGCTCCTTGCTCTGCTCGGGGCTGGCGTGGTCCACCAGCACGTCGCCGATGCCGAGGCGCAGCACCGGCACCAGCACGTCGTGGTCGTTGAGGATCTCCACCACCGCCGCGCCGAAGCCGCCGGCGAGGGCTCCTTCCTCCATGGTGACCACCCGCCCGATACGGCGGGCCATCGGCAGGATCAGGTGCTGATCGAGGGGCCGCAGGAAGCGGGCGTTGATCACGGCGGCCCGCACCCCTTTCTCCTGCAACAGGCCCGCGGTGGCCATGGCGGGATAGACCATCGAGCCGTAGGCCACGATCAGCAGATCGTCGCCATCGGCCAGCAGCTCGCCCCGGCCGATCTCCAGGGGCTGCCAGCCCTCCTCCATCAGCGGCACCCCCTCGCCTTCGCCGCGGGGAATGCGGATAGCACAGGGGCCGTCGTGGGCGATGGAGGTGACGAGCATGCGCTGCAGCTCGGCCTCATCCTTGGGCGCCATCACGGTGAAGTTGGGGACGGCCCGCAGGTAGCTGATGTCGTATTGACCCTGGTGCGTGGGGCCATCGGCACCGACGATGCCGGCCCGATCGAGCACAAAGGTGACCGGCAGCTTCTGGATGCCGACATCGTGAATCAGCTGGTCGTAGGCGCGCTGTAGGAAGGTGCTGTAGATCGCCACCACCGGCCGCAGGCCCTCGCAGGCCATGCCAGCGGCCATGGTCACGGCGTGTTGCTCAGCGATGCCGACATCGAAATACTGGCCAGGCAGGGCCTTCTCCAGCAGATCCAGGCCAGTGCCGGTGGCCATCGCCGCCGTGATGCCCACCACCCGCGGATCGTGCTCACAGATGCGGACCAGGGTCTGGCCGAAGACCTTGCTCCAGCTGGGGGGTTTCGGCTTGCTGGAGGGATAGGCCTTGCCGGAGGCCAGATCGAAGGCGGACTGGGCGTGGTAGCCCACCTGATCGGCTTCGGCATAGGCGTAGCCCTTGCCCTTGGTGGTGGCCACATGCACCAGCACCGGCCCCTCCTCACGATGGGCGGCCTGGAAGGTGCGGATCATCTCGCCCATGTCGTGGCCGTCGATGGGGCCCATGTAGGTGAAGCCCAGCTCCTCGAACACGGCGCCCACCTTGGGCACCGCCAGGCGCCGCATGCTCTCCTT
>CAIKWV010000590.1 GCA_903831165.1 uncultured cyanobacterium | reverse complement strand
GTAACGAGGGCGATGACTACCTGGACTTCGGCGGTAGAGATAGCACCGTCCATCTCGTCAACACCTCCGTGTATGGCGGTAGCGGCAACGACACCATCAACGTTAGTTACTACGAGTACGCCGACATCCAAGGCGGCCTGATCAACGGCGACGAAGGCGACGACTCCATCTACGCCGGTAGCATCATTTCGGGTGGCGGCGTCACCACCGTCAACGGTGGCGAAGGCGACGACGCCATCTGTGGCTTCAGCTATTACAGCAACACAGGCGCCGTGTTCAACGGTGACGCCGGCAACGATGGCGTCGCTGGTACTTACTACAACGACACCATTTCTGGCGGCACCGGTAATGATGTCCTCGTTGGCGGCACTGGTGGCGACAGCCTCACCGGCGGTACCGGTAATGATGTGTTTGAGTACCTTTCCGGCGAAGATGGCTACCACGCTCAAGATTCGTACGTTGACGGTTCAGGCACTGACTTGGGTAGCAACATCGACACCATCACCAACTTCAGCGCCACCGAATCGGATCGCTTTGACCTGAACTACACAGTCACAAACTTTGTGACTGGATCCGCTGGTTTCAACACTGATTGGCAGACAACGGTCGACTCCGCCCTTGGTTCGCAGTGGACAAATGGCGAATACAATGCCGGCATTATCACCATCACCGGATCTAACGCCGGTACCTACATGGTGTACGACAACAATTGCTACCAAGGCAGCTGGAATGCTGACTATGACGGCATTGTCCTGCTCTCAAACGTCACCGGTCAGATCAACATCTCCAACTTCGTAGCCTGAGTCTCAACTTCGGTTGTAGGTCAAGGTTCGTAAAGCAGCCAGCCCCTCTTCGGAGGGGCTTTTTTTTGGTCTTTGTCATGCAGTGACGATGGTGGCATCCAGCCATTACTCCGGCGGCAAAATCCCTCGTTGCCGTTGATCACATGGTCTATCTCATCACCAGGTCCATTGCTGATGGACCTGGTTGCCGAAGGCCACGGGCAGCGATCGATACGGTCCCTTATTGCAGGCAGGGAAACTCAAGCTGGAACTTGATTGGCGACAATGCGCCGCCGCAGATCTCGGCTGTGCTCACAACCAAGGCCGAAGCTGGCTTCAGCTGCCACCGATTCGCGGCTCCAATGGGAGTGCGCGGCTGGGAAGCCGATCAGGAGACGGAATCGAACCGAAGCAGAAGTGTACGCAGGAAAGTCTGGATAACTGCGCAGCGAGAAATGGCCTCCAATGTGGAGTGAGTCTCAGACCCTGGTCGGTCCGGAAATCTGGGTTACCCAGGCTTTGCCTAAATTTGTTGGGCTCGTTGACAGAAATCACGCCTACTGCCATCAAGCTCAGGTATCCCCCCCCAGCAAAACCAGCATGCTTGGCGACGGCTCTGCGGCCGTATTGGGCATGGTGCGGCTTGGATCAGGAGAGACGGGCCCGCATGCAGGTGGCCGTCGGGGCCTGCTACCTGGCTTGCTCGTTGCTTACCCGGAACCAGCTCCGCCCGGCAGCTGGCAGGATGGCGGGGCTGCGCTCGGTTGGCCGTGAAGGTTCTGTTTGTCCACCAGAACTTCCCTGGCCAGTACCTCCACATCGTCCGTGCCCTCTGCCGCCAGGGCGGGCATCAAGTGGTGGCGCTGGGCATCGGGGCCGACCGGTCCGCCCAGCTGCCTGAGGGCGTGCGCTACATCTCCTATGGCATTGCGCGGGGCAATCCCCCCGGCCTGCATCCCTGGCTGCGGGATATGGACAGCAAATTGATCCGGGCCGAAGCCTGTGCCCGCAAGGCCCATGATCTCAAGCAACAGGGCTTCGTACCCGAGCTGATCTGCGCCCATCCCGGCTGGGGTGAATCGCTGTTGTTGGGCGAAATCTGGCCCGATTCCCCGATCCTTCACTATCAGGAGTTCTTTTATCGGCCCCATGGATTCGATATGAATTTCGATCCAGAACATCAAGGCGAGGAGACCTGGGAACAGAATTCACGCCTACGCCTCAAGAATCTGCATCTGCACTGTGCGCTGGAGGTGAGCAGCTGGAATGTCTGCCCCACCGCCTTTCAGCGCAGCAGCTTTCCTGAGGTGTGGCAGCACGGCTTCAGCGTCATCCACGACGGCATCGACACCGAGGTGGCCGCCCCCGACACGAACGTGGCGCCCTTCCGGCTGAGCGATGGCACCACCCTGCAACCCGGCCAGCCGATCGTCACCTTCGTCAACCGCCGGCTCGAGCCCTACCGGGGTGGGCACACCTTCCTGCGGGCCATTCCCGAGCTGCAGCGCCTGAGGCCCGACGCTGAAGTGGTGATCGTTGGAGCCACCACTGGCGTCAGCTATGGCAAAAAACCGGAGCAGGGGGAGTGGAAGGACCATCTGCTGGCGGAAATCGACGGTCGCTACGACCCCTCGCGCCTGCACTTCAGCGGCAGCCTGGCCTACCCCGACTTTCTGGCCTTGATGAAGCTCTCCGCCTGCCATGTCTATCTCACCTATCCCTTTGTGCTGAGCTGGAGCCTGCTGGAGGCGATGAGCCTGGCCCGCCCCGTGGTCGGATCGAATACGGCCCCCGTGCGCGAGGTGATTCGCGATGGTCACAACGGCCTGTTGGTCGACTTCTTCCGTCCTGATGATCTGGCCGCTGCCGTGGCGGAGCTGCTGAACCATCCCGACCGGGCCGCTGCCCTGGGCCGCGAAGCCAGGGCCACGGTGCTGCGCCACTACAGCCTGCGCGATTGCCTGCCGCGCCAGCTGTCCTTGATGTCCCTGGTGGCCAGCGGCGCCCTCAAGGCCTGAGCGCTAGCCAGGGCAGCGAACCTGACCGGCGTTGCGGGGGAGTTTGCTGGGGGGTTCAGGGCCAGTGCAGGCCGTAATCAGCTGCCATGGCCGCATAGGTGGGGGCCAGCTCCTGGCGCAGGTGGGCGCGCAGGGCCTCAGACACCGAACCGGCCTCGCCCTCCCCGGCATTGGCCCGCGGCAGCGCCCGCCCCAGGGGGAGCGGCGTAAGCCCCAGAAAATGCTGCAGCTGGTCCCAGACGCTGGCGGGGTGCTCAAACAGATCCTCGCTGCGCAGGATCAGCAGTTGCTGCGGCGCAAACAGGGCCTGCCAGGCGGGCAGCTGCCGCTCATAGCGACTGCGGCTGACATAGCTGTGCTCCTGATGGGAGCCATGGCGGCCCGCTGCTGGCGCCAGGGCGGCCCCGGCCCCCGCCAGACGCTGGGGTTCGGCGGCGATCGCCGCCTCCGGTTCCAGCGGTTCCAGACCCAGCCGGCGCGAATGAAACAACTGGGAGAGGCTGCGCTGCACCGGATCCCGCAGCAGCACGATCAGGCGGGCCTGCGGCAACAGGGCCTGGATCCGGGCTGGAGCCTCAGGATGGAACAGGTAATAGGGCGTGATGTCGCCGCACTGCTGCGCCGCCGCCGCCGCCTCGTAGTGGCTGGCATACCAGGCCGGCCCCTGGGCGTAATGGAGGCTGAAATAGTGAACTTCCTTCTGCTCGGGTAGAAACACCTCCGGGTGCTCCGCCAGCAGCAGATGCAGCGTGGTCGTCCCCCCTTTCTGAACCCCCAGGCCCAGGAAGTCCGGCAGACGGAGACCGTCGGTTGCGGCAGCAAAGGACACGACCTGTTCCGAAGCGACACCAGAGTGATCATGCTCCGGCTGTCCTCCTACGATCGCCCCCAGCAGCTGGGGATGCCGACAGCGTGAATCCTCGCCGCCCCTGGGATGTCGTCCAGCAGCTCAAGGCTGGCCTGCTGCGGCCCCACCAGGAGGTGATCGACCAGCTGGTGCGGGCCGTGCAGCACCACCAGGACGTGCCGATTCGACGCGGGCCGGTCCGCCAGATGCACACGAACTTCCGGCGCCATCTGCTGGGGGTGGCCCTGGGGCGCAAACTCGGCCGAACAGCCCCGCCCATCTCGCTGCTGGTTCCCCTGCGGCCGATCCTCAGCCTGGTGCCGCTCGATCAAGGGGTTCTGGTCACGGCGCGGCGGCTGCTGGCCGATCTCAATGCCGCTCCCCTGGCTGCCCTCCAGGCCAGCGTTGCCGGTGGCGGTCCCGTGCTGGCCATCGTCAGCTGCCAACCGCAGCTGGCCCACAGCCAGGCCACCCTCCACGCCTTTGCGGACTGGGCGGCGGCAGGCTGGGGCCAGCCCCTGATCGTCGTCGGTGATGCCGCTCTGCCTGACTGGCGCTTTGAGTTCTGCCCCGAGCGGCGCCTGCTGCGCCTGCCGGCCGACGATGCCTATGAAGGCCTGCCGGCCAAGTTGATCACCCTGCAGTGGGTGCTCTCATTGCTGCCCACGCCGCCGGCCCTGCTGAAGATGGATGACGACGCCCAGCCGGGCGATCCGGGGGCGCTGCAGCAACTGCTGGCGGAACTGGGGGCTGGGGCGCCCGCCGCCGCGGGCTACCCGATCTTCATCCCCTCTCCCCTGCATCTGGATCGGGCCTGGCACATCGGCAAAACGGCGCGCACCGATCTCAGGCCCTTCGACTCCCTGGGGGCAACCCGCTGGATGTCGGGGGGAGCGGGCTATCTGCTCAACAGCCCGGCGGTCCGTCTGCTGGGCGATTTCGCACTGCACAGCTGGGGATTCGTCGAATCGATGCTCTACGAAGACATCTGTGTCTCGCTGTTGCTGCAGGCTGGTGGTGCCCGGTTCCAGTGGCTGGATGACCCTCGCGAGCTGGGCATCGGCAGCGAGCGCCAACGGGAGATCGATGCCGGACAGTGGCGGGTCCCGGAGCACTTACGCTGACTCGCGATGATCATTCGCCACGACCTCGAGCTGGTCTTCCTGCACGTGCCGAAGTGCGCCGGCAAGGAACTCCGGGAGATTCTGCTGATCGGCGCCGCAGCCGACCAGGGCGAAGAGCTGTTCAACTTCGCCTACAGCCCGATCCTGCATCGCCACGTCGATCTGGCCCACCTGCCGCTGGCGGACCTGGTGCACTGGCCGCAGTACCAGTGGCTGCAGCGCTACACGGTGATCGCCGCCGTGCGCAATCCCTACGAACGTCTGAGCTCGGCCGCCAACGAATACTTTCGCCCGCGCTGCCGCGAAGATGAGGCGACGATCAATGGCCCCGGCATCACCGCGGCGATGCGCCGGCACTACTTCAGCCAACTGCCCCTTGCCCACAGCCAGCGCGATCCCCGCTTCATCCACTCCCTGCCGATGACCTGGTTCACCCACCTGGGATCGAAGCCCATGGTCGACCAGATCCTGCGTTGCGAAAGTCTTGCCGATGACTTCCAGCGCCTGGCCAGTCGGCTGGAGCTACCCGCCGCCATGCAGGACGCGGCCCAGGCCAGCCTGCGCAATCGCCCCCTGGCCAGCGAGCCGCCCGCGCCCGAAACCGGGCTGGACCAGTTGGAGGCGATGCTGTCCCATCACCTTTACGCCCAGGACTTCGCCACCTTCGACTATCCCCGGCACCGATCCGCTGAGCCTTCTGAGATCGCGGATGATGCTGCCGCCGAGCTGGAGCCGCTGCTGGCCGCCCTCTGCCCAGGCAAGCTCTCTTCCCACGCCATCCCGATCCTGGAGCGGGCCGACCGGGTGGACTGGCATTGGGGCCCCAGCAGCAGCCGGGAGGAAGCCCCATGCCTGGCGGCCACCCGCAGCGTCCCATGAGCCATCCCAGCCTGATCCACACCATCTGGCTGGAGCCGCAGCAGACGGCGTTCGTGTATCTGCCCAAGGTGGCCTGCACCTCCTGGAAGCTGTTCTTCGCCCGCGCCTTGGAGCTGCCGTTCCCCGAGCAGCTGAGCTATGGACAGGTGCATACCCAGGCCAGCCTGCCGCTGCCCTATGTGGGGGGTATGGCCGCCGAAGCGCAGCAGCGCTTCCTGGCTCAGCAGGCCGCCGGTGAGATCCGGCTCCATGCCGTGGTTCGCCATCCGCGCCAGCGCATTCTCAGCGCCTATCTGGACAAGATCGCCCTGCATCGCAACCCCGAGTCCTTCTTCAGCCAACAGGTCCTGCCGGCAATTCAGGCCCAGGCGGGGCTGGCCGCTGACCAGCGGCCCTCCTTCGAGCAATTCCTGGGCTGGCTCAACGCCGAGCCCACCCCCCTGACGCAGAACGACCACTGGCTGCCAATGGTCAATCTGCTTGGCCTTGCCGGCCCCGATGCACTGACGGCCCAGTCCTACGCCAGGCTCTGGCCGATGGAGGAGCTGGAGTTGGCAGCCGATCACTTCCGCCGGCTGCTGAGCGTGGAGCTGCCCTTCCCAGGAAACGAGGCGTTGGGACCCCGCCCGAGCACCGGCAGCGCCGAGCTGGTCGCCAGCCATTTCAATGCCGCCGCTGAGGCACTGTTCCAGCCGCGTTTCGGCGCCGATCTGGAGCTCTACGAAGGTCTGCGTTCAGGCGCATCGCAGCTGACGGCACCGGAGCGGACCCCGGAGCCTGGCCCCGCCCTGGACTGACGGGGCTGCTTCGACCTGAGCCAGCACCAGCGACGACCCTCGCCCAGCCCGCCAAACCCGGTCCAGTCCGACCTCCCCAACCCCATGCCGAACCCTCCCGACACCAGCAGGATCAGCCTGAAGCGGCTGGGCCGGAAGGCGGCACGCAAACTGAGGCGGAGCTCGCTTGTCTATCTCTATCCAGTCGTGCCGGGGCTGCATAACTTTCTCTTTTTCACGCTCAGGCGCAACGTCATTTCCCTGCGCCAGCTGCTGCACGCCGGCCGGCTGAGTTCAGCACCGCGCATCTTCCTGAGCGACTTCAGCCAACCGCAAGACAATGCCGCGCCGTTGGTCAGCATCATCGTCCCCAATTACAACCACGCGGCCTACCTGAAGCAACGGCTGGACAGCATTTTCGAACAGACTTATCCTCATTTTGAGGTGATCCTGCTGGATGACGCCTCCAGCGATAGCAGTCAGGCCATTCTCGAAGACTACCAATCACGCCATTCAGGCCAATGTCGTCTGCTGATCAATCAACAGAATTCTGGCTCGCCGTTTCGGCAATGGCGGCGCGGCCTGGAACTGGCTAACGGCGACCTGGTCTGGATTGCGGAAAGTGATGACTTCTGCGATCGTGACTTTCTCAGCCGGCTGGTGCCAAAATTCGCCAATCCGGCCACGATGCTGGCCTTCTGCCGGATTCAGTTCGTCGACGAAAGCGGCAGCAAGCAAGTCTGGTCGATGCAGCAATATCTACCCGAGCTAGGTAAGGGCATCTGGGATCAGGCCCTGGTCAGCAGTGCCCATCAACTGACGCACACCATCTGGAATCGTCGCAATCTGATTCCCAATGTCAGCGCCGCCCTGTTCCGCAACTGCAAAGCCATGCCCTTGCTGCAGAGCGAGCCCTGGCTGAACATGAAAATCTGCGGCGACTGGCTCTTCTACCTTCACCTGGCCAGAGGCGGCCTGGTCAGCTACACACCAGAAACAACCAGCTATTACCGCCAGCATCCCCAGAACACTTCGGTTTCCCTGCATCGCCAGCGCATCTACCTGGAAGAACACCTCGTCCTGGCCGAAGCGCTGCTGAGGCTCTACAGGCTGGACAACACCATTTGCAAGGCGATGCAACAGGAACTGCAACGCCGCTGGCTGGATCATCGTGATGACCCCATCCCCGAGGACCTGCTGAGCCGCATCCAACGACTGCATTGCGGCGATCTCAGCAGCGGCGAACGCAAGCCCAATCTGCTGCTGGTCACCTATTCCCTGATTGCCGGCGGTGGCGAAATTCTGCCCCTTCGCCTGGCCAACATCCTCAAAGGGCTCGACTACACCGTCACTGTCCTCAACTGCCATCAACATCCCAACCAGCCCGGTGTCCGGCGGATGTTGCGCAATGACATTCCCCTGATTGAGCTGAATGCCCTCGATGCCCTCAGCCACATCATCGAAGACTTCGGCATCGATCTGATTCACTCCCATCACCCCTGGGTCGACACCACCATCTGCGAACTGCTCCATGGCAGCCATGAGGTCTGTCATGTGATCACCTCGCACGGCATGTACGACGAGATTGAAGCCGATGAGATCGAGCGAATCGGCAACCTGCTCAGGCCCTGGGTGCGGGGCGTCAGTTACGTGGCGGATCGCAATCTCGACGCCCTGCTGCGCCTTGGCCTGCGGCGCGAGATCACCGCCAAGATCGCCAACGCCATCGATCCACCGCAGCCGACGACGATCAACCGTTCCAGCCTGGGCCTTGACGACGCTGCCTTTGTGCTTTGCCTGGTGAGCCGTGGTATTCGCGAAAAAGGCTGGCAAGAGGCGATTGAAGCCGTGCATCTCGTGCGCGAGCAAAGCAAGCTGGATGTTCAGCTGCTGATCCTGGGTGACGGCAAGGAATGGCACCGCCTCCAGCCGATCCATGCCAACAGCTTCATTCACTTTCTCGGCTTTCAGTCCAACTGCTGTCAGTATTTTGGCTGCGCCGACCTGGGCATCCTGCCCAGCTTTTACCCCGGCGAGAGCCAGCCCCTCACCCTGATCGAATGCCTGGCGGCAGGCCGACCCTTTCTGGCCTCCGACCTCGGCGAGATCAAGGCCATGCTGACCACGGCCGAGGGCCTAGCCGGGCGGGTGATTCCCCTGGAAGACGGCAAAGTGAATCCCCAGACCCTGGCTGATGCCATCAGCGACTACCTGGAGGATCCAGCGCTGCTGGAATCACACGCGAGGCTGGCCAGGATCGCTGCCGAAAAGTTTGATCCTGTCGCCATGGGCCAGGCCTATGGCACGATCTATCGCAACGCCCTCACCACCAGCGCCAACCCCACTTGCTGAAGTAGAGCCAGACACTCTGAACATTGACGATCGTCAACCAGAGTGAATGGTGATTACCCCGTCCCCAGTGATGGCGAACCGCAGCCACCGGCAGGTGGATGCAGCGCCCCAACGCCCGCAGACTGCGACTGATGTCGGCATCTTCAAGGTAGAGAAAGAAGCGCCGGTCGAATCCGCCCACCGCCTCAAAAGCCCGGCGTTGGATCAGCATGCAGCAGCCACTGAGATAGGGCACATCCAGCGGTTGGCCCAGATCCTGGTCAGCCATCTGAAAGCGGGCGTCGTAGTGGCGCAACCAGCGCGGTTTGAGCGCCTGGGGTAGAAAACGCCGACTGATCAGGGCCAGCAGAGTCGGGTCCCGCTTGCAGAGCCGCTGGGGCCTGCCGTCAGGATCCTGGATTTCCGGCACCACCAGCACCACCTCTGGATGGCGATCGAGCCAGTCCAGCAGGATCTCCAAGCTGCCCGGTTCCCAGCTCAGATCGGTGTTGAGGGCGCCCAGCCACAGCGGCGGAGGGCCCTGCAGGGCAGCCACGACCCGGTTGATGGCCCGTCCGTAGCCGGGATTGTCCGCAAAGGTCTGGAACAGATCGGCCCCGGCCCGCAGGCTCTCCACGGGTTCACCAGGGCGATGGTCATTGACTGCCACGGCGTAACCGATCGTGGCGGGCAAGGCCGCCAGGCAAGTGCGCAAGGCCTCGATGTGGGCCTGCGGCGGATGGAACGCCACCAGAATCAGCAGCAGTTGCCGGGGCGGCCCCAGCTGCGCGGGATCGCTGGACATCGCCCTGGTGTCCTGGCCGGCAGAACGGCTCAACGGCCCCGCGCCTTGAGGACGGTCTTGATCGTCTTGAGCAGGATCAACAGATCCAGGCCCGTGCTCCAGTGGCGCAGGTAATACAGGTCATAGCTGAGCTTCAGCTCCGCCTCCTCAAGATTGGCCGCATAGGGGGCGCACACCTGGGCCCAACCGCTCAGCCCAGGCGGCATCCAATGGCGCTTGCGGTAATGGGGAATGCCCGCCTCAAGCTCGGCTTCCAGCTCAGGGCGCTCGGGCCGGGGGCCGATCAGGCTCATGTCTCCCCGCAGCACATTGAAGAGCTGGGGAAGTTCATCAACCCGCACCCGGCGCAGCAACCAGCCCATGCGCGTGATCCGCTGGTCGCCCGGCAAAGTCCAGCTGGCCTTGGCCGCAGGCTCGGTATGAGCCATGGTGCGCAATTTGTAGAGCTGAAACGTTTGCCCCATCCAGCCACTACGGGCCTGGGTGTAGATCACGGGTCCGCGATCATCGATCCAGATCAGCAACGCAACCAGGGCGATCATTGGAGCCGTCAGCAGCAGCAACCCCAGAGCCACCGTCACATCGGCCGTCCGCTTGAGCTGACGCTGCACGCTGAGCGTGTTGGCCCAGGGCACGTCCTCCAGCATCAGTGCATCCTCCGGCAACTGATTGGGCAGCAGGCGCTGCTGCCGCCGCTCTGCCATTTCCAGAGTGGAGGGAAATGGCGTCTGGCGACGTCGCACCTGGCGCCATAACAACACACGCATCGCCAGGGCCCAGAGCGTCAGGCCCAGCAGCAAGGATGCCTGAATGCGGCGATGACCAAGGGTGAAGGTCACCGGCAGATTGAGCAGCCAGAAGACCAACACCACCGAAA
Organism: uncultured cyanobacterium; assembly: GCA_903831165.1. Taxonomy (GTDB): domain Bacteria; phylum Cyanobacteriota; class Cyanobacteriia; order PCC-6307; family Cyanobiaceae; genus Cyanobium. Next base: position 2,087 of record CAIKWV010000590.1, on the reverse strand, counting down.
GCATCGTCGCCACAGACGCAACAGTCAGGCGCACCAGAATTCTTGAAAGGCTCAGCCTGGGCCAACGCAACAGCGTATAACTGCCGAACAGCCAACTGAAGGTCACATAACTGATGCCGAACGGGATCAGCCACTGCGGATGGTTGAGCAGATCAGAGCCGAAACGCAGATCAACAAGCAGGGCCACCAACGCCAGGCCCACCAGATCGAGAAGGGCACAAAGCGCTAAAACCTGGCGTGGCCGATCCCAGAACAAGCTCGCCTCTCCAGGCACGGGGCCATCATCGGCCAAAGCACCGCCCCATGGCACTCAGCCGGCCAATGCCGCCATCAGGCTGCCCATCTCCAGGGCCTGCAAGCCGTAATTCCAGCCGAGATTGCTCTTGATACCGGCCCGTTCCAAGGCCTGCTGCAGCGTATCGGTGGTAAGAACGCCGAAGATCACCGGCACACCGGTGTCGCGGGCCACGGCCGCCACGCCCTTGCTCACCTCGGCCACCACCACATCGAAGTGGGGGGTGTCACCGCGGATCACGGCCCCGAGGGTGATCACCACCTGGTAGCGGCCACTGGCCGCCAGGTTCTGGGCCACCAGCGGGATTTCAAAGCTGCCCGGCACCCAGGCCACATCCAGCTGGCTGCTGGAGGGCGCGATGTCGACGCCGTGGCGGGACAGGCAGTCGAGGCAGCCGCTCAGCAGCTTGCCGGTGACCAGATCATTGAAACGGGCCACGACCACAGCAATCCGCAGACCAGCCGTGTCGGTGAAACGACCTTCGAAAACCGTCAAGGATTCAGACCACGAAGTAGCTCATGCCCCAGTTCAGCAGAACCAGGGCCACCCAGGCCGCACCGCCGATCAGGATCAGGCGGTTGGAGCGGCCGCTGTCCTCGCTGCTGGCGTAGAGCACCGGTACCGCCACGATCAGGGCAAAGGACATCACCACCAGGGCCAGAACGGTGAGGGTGTTGAGGATCTGCATGGGTGAGGGGGCTCGCCGGCCATATCAGGCAGTGAGCGGATTCTCACACGCGCGCCCCACGCCCCTGGCCCCGGCGGCGGCCATCCTTCACAAGTTGTGGGGGAGACAGCGCTCCGCAGGACGCCTCGGCTGGGGCCGCCATGAACCCACTGGACGCGGCCGTGCGGCGGAGCCCCCCCCCCAGACCAAGGCCAACAGTCCCGGTCCAATCCCCCGGAACGGGACCCGGGGCAGACCTGATCGCCGAGATCGCTGGTCGAGCGACGGGCCAGGGCCGGAAAAGCCTGCGAGATCCGATCCCTTCGTGTCCAGGTCGGCTTCGGCTGGCATCGCCTCGGCCGCTGGCACCATCCCGGTTGAAACCTGGGGCGCCCGTTCAACCCTTCACAGCAGGCCGCCAGGCGGACGGTCAAGGCTGCTCTCGGGAACCCAGGAAGAGCTGAACCAAGCCCGTTCCACCATCGCTCCGATCCCGGGACAGCAGGCCGCCGCTGATCCCGCCCCTGTCCCTGTCAGCGCCGCGGCGCGTGCTCATCCCTGACCCCCTCAAATGGGCAGGCGGAGCTGGGGACACCACCGATGGTGGCCTCTAAGATGGGCAACCCCCATCCCCAGTGTCATGGCGGCGCGCTCGGCAGCCCGGCTCCCTGCGGCCCCGCAACAGCTCTCCCTGGTGGGTGATCTGGGGCTGGCGCCACCGGCCGCTGCGGCCGAGCCAGCCGACCCTTCCACGGCCGCCGCAGACGCCGACTTCGATGAGGCCCGGCTGAGCGCCGACGCTGCCGCCCGCCCCCGGCCCCGCCAGGACAGCGCTCTGGGCACCGCTGCTGAGGGCGACCCCCAGCTCGACGAGGACGTCCCCACCACCACAACCCCTGGCGAAAGCGCAGCCGAGTCGGCGGGCCCAGAAGGCGGTGAGATCGACTGCGACCTGCCGCGCTGGCACCACCACAGCCTGATCGATCCGGCCGCCCTGCCGCCGGTGCTGCGCCACTACGTGGAACTCAAGGCGGCCCACCCGGAGCGGGTGCTGCTTTACCGCCTCGGCGATTTCTTCGAGTTCTTCTTCGAGGACGCGATCCTGCTGTCGCGCCTGCTGGAGCT
>CAIKWV010000589.1 GCA_903831165.1 uncultured cyanobacterium | reverse complement strand
GAAGTCGTAGCGGAGTTGCGGATCATTGAGGGCGGCATCGAGGGCATCGAAGGCTTCAAGGTCGAGGGGCTCAAGGGGTTGGCCGATCCGCTGGTGGCCCTTTTCAATCCAATAACGCATGTAGCGCAGGGTGGGGCCATCGCTGGCGTCGGAGAAAACCGGAAAGCGGTTGGCTTTGATCCCGGCCAGGTCGTTGGTGGAACCTGGCGTCACCAGGTCCCGATGGAAGGAGCGCTTGAGGCGCTGCAGCAGGGCGGGGTGGGTTTGGGCCAGCTGGTCATGCACCGCTACCACCGAGACCAGCCGGGAGCCACCCCCCACAGGGGCCGCTCGGATACAGGCCAGGCCAACCCAGCGGGGATGGGCCTCGCGTCGGGAGCTGTCGGTATGTACCGACGTGGAAGCATGGGTTTGGGAGACAGGAATCGCCTGCTCCCGATAGGACCCTCCCAAGTCGGTGACGTCATAAAGCGCGCCGTAGGTGGTATCCAGCTCGCCGATGCAACAGCCAATCGCCAGGTAGAGCTGCCGTAGTGCTGGACCATCGAGCTGGCCCAGGCCCCGCACCAGCGCCACCCCGCTGCCGTGCTGCAGTTCCGTGATCAGGGGCTGGCACCAGGCCCGCAGGGGGGCTGGATCGGCTTCGGCCAGGCTGGTGTCAGCGGCAAAGATCCAATGGTTGCTCCTGGCTAGATCGGCGGCACGCCAGGCTTGAAACCGCTTGCTGGCGGCTGTCATGCCTGCACCTGGAACAACAGATGCAGGGGGGTGCCGCGCAAGGGGGCGAAGAAAAATGGATCCAGATTTAAATGGTCTTCAGTCACCCCCAGTTCTTCGATCAACGGCATGCGGGTCCAACCCGTGCGACGCAGGACCCGGTTGTAATCCTCAAGGGTCTTGTGCCTCGATCGGATGGCGTTGCTGATGCCGTCGCGGCGCCAGATCCGGCCCTCCAAAAGATGGTCGGTACTGCCCAGGTAGGTGTGGTTTCCAGGTTCGATGTAAAAGGGGGCCTCGGCCGGCCGCAGAAAGGCGAGGCTGGGATGGGGCACGGTGAAGATGAAGGATCCACCGGGTCGGAGGGCCTGTCGCACCCAGCGAAGCACCTGCTCGGTAGCCTGGATGTCGAGATAGTTGAACAGAAAGACAGCCACGGCGGCATCACAGGCCCCGCTGGGCAGCTGGGCTGGATCGGTCAGGTCAGCGACGCTGTAGTACAGCGGCCCACCCTGGTCACTCGCCAGGGCCGCCGCCTGCTCCCGGGCGGCGTGAACCATCTCCTCCGAGAGATCGAAACCATCAATGCGGGCGGGGTTGCAAGAGGCTAATTGGCGGCCCACCAGGCCTTCGCCGCAGCCCAGATCCCACAGATGCAGGCCACTGACGTCGCCCAGCACCTCGATCACTCGGGGTCTGGCGGTGAAGTCGCTGAGTAGAATCGGCTCTTGGCGACGCCAGGTGGCGACGGAAGCGTTGTAAAGCTGGCGATTGCTCAGGTCCATGATTTGCTGCTGGGATTCAGCTGCTGAGATTCAGTCTTTGTTGTGATGCCCCGCTGGCTTGACATGTGCTTTGGGGCTAATCTGCCTTGGGGCCATCTAAGGCTCGTTGATATAACCAATCCCAGAAGGAATTGCGAAGGGACAGGGCCTTATGCATGCCCTTGGCCAGGTCGGCCCGGCTGGTCGGGGTATCAGCAAAGTCCACGGCGATGGCCCTGAGGGTGGCCTGGTGGTG
>CAIKWV010000588.1 GCA_903831165.1 uncultured cyanobacterium | reverse complement strand
CCACTGGAGCGGTTGGGACCGCCCCGGCGACCGTCCTGGGCCGGGAACAGGCGCTTGTACTTGAAGTCCAGCAGGGTCTGGAGGTTGGCATCGGCGCGCAACACCACGTGGCCGCCGCGGCCGCCGTCGCCGCCGGAGGGGCCGCCGGCGGGCACGTACTTCTCGCGCCGGAAGGCGACGATGCCATCGCCGCCGCGGCCGGCGCGCACGGCGATTCTGGCCTGATCGATGAACTGCATTGGCCCAACCCTAGGATCCACCGGTCGCTGAGCCCGTTTGGCCGAGGTTCGCTTTCAACAGGTCGGCAAGACCTACCCACCCCGCCAGGGCGGCAAGGGCGGTGGCGCCCCGGTGGAAGTGCTGCGCCAACTGGATCTGCAGATCGACGACGGCGAGTTTCTGGTGCTGGTGGGGCCGTCGGGCTGCGGCAAGAGCACCCTGCTGCGGCTGCTGGCCGGGCTGGAGAGCCCCAGCAGCGGCGAGATCTTCGTCGGTGAGCGGCCCGTCAGCCAACTGCGGCCGGCCCAGCGCGATGTGGCGATGGTGTTCCAGAGCTACGCCCTCTACCCGCACCTGAGCGTCGCCGACAACATCGGCTTCGGCCTGCGGCGCAGCCGCCCCCGCAGCCCCCTGCAACAGCTGCAGGACAGCCTGCATCGCGGCAGCCGCCAGCTGCCAGCTGGCCTGCGGGTGCCTTCGCAGCGGGAGGAGCAGGTGGAGCGGCGCATCAGCGAAGTGGCCGCCACCCTGGAACTCGAGGCGCTGTTGCAGCGCCTGCCCAAAGAACTCTCCGGCGGCCAGAAGCAGCGGGTGGCCCTGGGCCGGGCGATCGCCCGCAACCCGGCGGTGTTCCTGATGGATGAACCGCTCAGCAACCTGGACGCCAAGCTGCGCACCGGCACCCGCGCCCAGATCGTCGAGCTGCAGCGGCGCCTGGGCACGACAACGCTGTACGTGACCCACGACCAGGTGGAGGCGATGACGATGGGCCATCGCATCGCCGTGCTCAACGGCGGCCATCTGCAGCAGCTGGGCACGCCACTGGAGCTGTATCAGTGGCCCTCGAACCTGTTCGTGGCCCAGTTCATCGGCAGCCCACCGATGAATCTGCTGCCGGTCCAGGTCTGCGCGCCGGGCCAGCTGCTGCTGGCGGGCCAGCGCTTCCTGCTGGAGGGGCCGATGCTGACCGCCAGCGCCAGCATCGTCGGTGAAACCCTCACCGGCGGCCTACGGCCCGAACACATCAAGCTGGCCCCCGCCGCCAACCGCAACCTGGCGGCCGAGGTCTGCCATGTGGAGGCCCTCGGCAACGAGCAACTGGTGACCTGTCGGTTGCTGGAGGGCAGCCACCTGCTGCTGCTGCGGGCTGGCCCCGACCAGGCGGTCAGCGTCGGCCAGAGCGTGCATCTGGCGGTGGAGCCCGCCGGCTGGCGACTGTTCGATCAGGCCGGCGAAGCGCTGGCGCTGCCCCCGGCCCCGAAGGAGCGGGGGGACCTGCAGCTGCCGGTGCTGGGGTGAGTGGCCGTGGCCGTCCCTGCCGCCCGAACGATCAGGGCGTGGCTATCGCGGCGGATCGGCTCAGCGCCTGCGCTGGACCCTTGGCCAACCGGCACGAAGGGGACTGGACACCAAGGCGGCGGTATCCCGGCCCGTCGACGCTGGACTGCGATGTTGAGACTGGCGTATCAACACGGGTCCCGTCGATGGCTGCCGCCAGCTCCCGCCAGTCCCTGCGCCGCTGGGGGAACTCCCTAGGAGTGCGCCTGCCTGCGGCCATCTCCAGGGAGGCGGGCCTGCACGACAACCAGACCGTCGCGCTGAGAGTCACGGCCGAAGGAGTGTTGATCACGCCGGTGGAGCCGCGTCTGTCCCTGGCGGAGCGCCTGGCCGCCTACACGCCCATGGAGGGTGAGCCCAGGGAGGGCGAGACCACAGAGGCGATGGCCTGGAACCCGGTCGGGGCTGAAGTGATCGAATGACTGCAGAGCCCTCCCTGCAGAGCTGGGTTCCGGATCGGGGCGAGGTGATCTGGATCGACCACAATTCCCAGGCCGGCAGGGACATGAAGCACCACCATCCCTTCGTGGTGCTCTCCACCGCCGATTTCCACAGGGCGGTGGGCTTGCTGGTGGGCTGTGCGATGACGTCAGCCGCCTACAACCGCGGCTCCAGCCTGGCTGTCGATCTGGGGCCGATCGCCGGTCGGCCTGATGCCCACAGCTATGTCCTCTGCCAGCAGATCAAGTCGTTTGACTGGAAGGCACGGTGCGCCCGCCCCCACCCCATGGGTCGGCTCGAGGCCAGCCAGCTGGATCAGGTGCGGTCGATCGTCGGGCAGATCCTGGGCTTTGTTCCCTGAGAGGTTGGGCCGAGACTGAACAGCACGGCACCGAGGCAGCGCCAGCCATCGTTCGGCCATGGAACCCCCCGCAGCGAACCACTCCCCAGCGCCCGATCTGGCCAGCCTGCGGCGCGAGTACGGCCGCCTGGGCCTGCGCCGCCAGGATCTCGATGACGATCCGGTGGCCCAATTCCGGCTGTGGTTGGGGGAGGCCAGCGCGGCGGCCCTGAATGAGCCCAACGCCATGGTGCTGGCCACCAGCGATGGCCGCCGCTGCAGTTCCCGCACCGTGCTGCTCAAGGCCTTCGATCAGCGGGGATTGGTGTTCTTCACCAACCACGGCAGCCGCAAGGCCACCGACATCGCCGCCAACGCCCAGGTGAGTCTGTTATTTCCCTGGTACGGCCTCGAGCGCCAGGTGGGGGTGATCGGCACGGCCGCCCGGATCAGCGCCGCCGAATCCCTGGCCTACTTCGCCTCCCGGCCCCACGGCAGCCGCCTGGGGGCCTGGGTGTCCCAGCAGAGCGCCGTGATCAGCTCGCGCCAGCTGCTGGAGCTGGAATGGGAGCGGATGCGCCGGCGCTTCGCCGACGGCGAGATCCCCCTGCCCTCGTTCTGGGGCGGCTACCGGGTGGTGCCCAGCGAATTCGAGTTCTGGCAGGGCCGGCCCAACCGCTTGCACGACCGCTTCCGCTACAGCCGCGCCGACCCGCAGGCGCCCTGGGCGATCGAGCGGTTGGCGCCGTAGGCATGGGGCGAGGAACGTCTCGACCCGTGGTCGCTGAACCCGCGGGGCCCGCCCAGCGGCAGCGGGCCAAGGTCAGCCCCATTCAATTGTTGCCTGATGCGCCCTCATCAGCTGCGAACCACCCTGCAACGCGATGACGATGGGGTGGCCATGGCCCGGGTCCTGGCCCGGCAACAGGGCTCCAGCCTCGGTGCCGTGATCAGTGAGCTGGCCCGGCAAGGCCTGCGCCAGCCCGCTCTGGACGAGGGGCGCCCGCCAGCGCGGCGTAATGGGCTGCCGTTGCTGCCCCTTCACCCGGAGGGGGGACCGGTGGATCTGCAGTTGGTGAACAGCCTGCGGGACGAGCTGCCGTGAGCGCAGCCCTGCTGGATGGGAACGTCCTGATCGCCCTGCTGGATCGGCGCCACATCCATCGCGATCAGGCCCACACCTGGCTGGCGCAGTCAGCCAGGTGTGGGCCCGTTGTCCGATCACGGCATCGCTTCTGGGCGGATGGGCTCAGCCTGCTGGAACCTGACCTGGTGCGCATCGATCGCCTGCTGGATCCAGCCCAACTCACCGACGCCGACCTGCTGGCCCTGGCGGTGCACCATGGCGGCCATTTGGTGACCCTCGATCGCCGCCTGCAGGCTGAGCTTGTGGAGGGTGGGCGCGAGGCCCTTGTGGTTCTGGATGGCACCTGAAGGCTGCTGCATCGGCCCCGCCACGGCTTGAGACTCGCTCACCTGCCTGTGGGGCCTGCCTGAGGGGCGTGGCTGCGTGGCCTGGCTGCGTGGAGGCTGGGCAGCGCGGCCCCTCAGCCCGCCCAGATCTCCTCCAGATCCACCATCAACCCCGGGAACTGGGGATCACCATCGAGGCGGGTAGCAGCTT
>CAIKWV010000587.1 GCA_903831165.1 uncultured cyanobacterium | reverse complement strand
GGGCCTTGAGCTTGGACAGTTCGCCGGCCCAGCGGGGATCGGGAGCTTCGCTGTCGACGTTGTCGGCATGCACCACCGTGGTGGTGGCCTTGCGGGCGGTTGTAGGAGCGGCGCCGCCGGGGCGACGGTCGTTGCCAACGGCGCTGCGAGCATCGCGGCGCTCGGAGATCTCGATGCGCAGGGTGCTGCCGCCGAACTCCCGGCCGTTCAGTTGTTCCATCACCGACTCAGCCAGGGCCTGGCTGTCGACGTTGGCGAAGCCGAAGCCACGGCTGGCACCGGTGTCACGGTCGTTGACGGCCTTGAAGCGCACCCCCTCCCCCACGCTGGTGAACAGAGCTTCAAGCTCCGTGGCATCAAAATACTGCGGCAGGTTGCCGACGTAGAGGCGAACGCTCATGGGGGAGAGATGAAGGGAAAAAGACTTCTGCAGCCGGGCATACACGCCGTTGCACGTAGAAGTTAATCACGCCGCCGGTCCTGCGCGGGGCCCGTCCGCCGGTTCCGATGTCGCTGGGTGATCGCCGGCCTCCCACCAGCGCCGGGCGGCCCTGAGGCTGGCCTCGGCCTCCGCCGGGCTGGTCGGCAGCGCCGCCGGTAGCCGGCCGAAGGCCCGTTCCTGGCTCAGATGCTCGATCAGCCGGCCCAGGCGGGGTCCGGCGGGCAGCGCCAGCCAGGCCTGCAGCCGCCCGCCATCGAGCGGGGAGCGGGGATGCAGCAACCCATCCTCCGGATCGCGCCAGCGCCGCAGCAGCGGCCCGCTGTCGCCGGGATCGAGCAGCAGCGCCAGGGCCGGCAGATCCGCCTCGAGCTGGCGCTGCAAGGCCAGCCGTTCCGCCTCCCCCAGGTGCTCCAGGGCCCCGGGGGGCAGGGGCGAGCGCGACCCTTGGACGGGGGGAAGGGGATCAGGGCATGGCGCGCCGGAGGCAGGGCCGGCCGGCGGGTTGGGGTTGTCGGTTGGGGCCGGGGCGCAGGCCTCCAGCCGCTGCCGCCAGTGCCGCAGCCGCTCACAGCGCTGTTGCAGCCGCCGGCTGCCGTGCAGGCGCCGCACCGCCTCCCCGTCGAGGCAGGCCGCCAGGCGCGCCAACGGCAGGGCCCAGCTGCTCTCCGCGGCCGTCAGCCCCTGGGATAAGGCCTGGCCAGGGGTCAGTCTGGCCAGCTGGGGGCAGGCCGCTTCGCCCGCCCCGCCCCACACCGGCAGCAGGCCCAGCCGGATCGCCAGGATCAGGCCGGTTTCGCCCATTTCGGCGGCGGCCAGTCGCTCCAGTTCCGCCAGCACCCGTTCCCCCGCCACCGTCGCCAGGCTCTGGTGGTGACGAGCGATCCAGGTCTGGGTGCGGGGCTCGAGCACCAGGTTCCGTTCGGCGGCCAGCCGCACCCCCCGCAGCAGCCGCAGGGGGATCCTCCAGCAGGTTGCTCTCGCTGATCGCCCGCAGTCGGCCGGCGACCAGATCCGCCAGACCGCCGGTGGGGTCAATCGGTGCGGCCCCCGGCACCAGGGGCAGGGCAATCGCATTGACGGTGTAGTCCCGGCGCCACAGATCGGCCTCCAGGCTGCTGCCGATCCGGCGGGCCAGGTCGACCGTCCAGCCTTGGATCACCAGCCGGGCCATGCAGCGCTCGGCATCGAGCACGACGCAGCTGCCGCCCAAACGGCGGGCCAGGGAGCGGGCCAGGGCGATGGCGTCGCCGCTGACCACCAGGTCGAGATCGGGGCGCGGGCGCAGGCGGCCCAGCAGGGCATCGCGCACCGCTCCCCCCACCAGCACCGTCTGCGCCGGCAGCAGGGCCGGATCGAACGGCCAGCGCTCCGGGGCCAGCAGTTGGCGCAGGGTCTCCCCTTGACGCCTGGCCTCAGCCGCCAGAATGAGGTGTGATGGACCCTCCGGCGGCATGTGCATCTGCGTGGATTGCCATTGGGTCGACCGCTGTCAGGCCTACCACGCGGTCGAGCGGCAGCATGGCGTGCCCCATCTCAATGCGACCCCCGATATGGTGCCGCGGCAGCCGCGCATCCATGTTCAGTTGATCGATCTGGGCGAGGCCGCCGTGGGTGTCGAATGGGATGTGCG
>CAIKWV010000586.1 GCA_903831165.1 uncultured cyanobacterium | reverse complement strand
TTGTTGCCGCCAGTTGGCAAACCGTCCAGGCGCTGCTGTTTCTGCTGCTGGCCCCGGGCCTCTGGCTTGCCGTTGGCTCTGGTTGGTTGGCCTGCGGCGGCAGCTGTGTGAAACTCTTGCGGCCCGATTTGCCCGCTGGCTTTTTGTCCGCTATGGGCATCCGCGCCTTCGGACTTTCTGCCAGCATCACACCATCGGCCTATGAGCGCTTCATTTTCTGAGCGAGAACACAGCCTTGAGCTCTCCCTGGTGTTCCAGCAGGTCGGCTTCGGTCTGATCGGCCTTTTTTTCGCGTTCCTGCTCAAGCTGTTGCTACCCGTGGCCTTGTTGCAGCCCGCCTGGCAGCTGCAGCTGGCCAATGCCCTGCGCACCACGGCGATTTTTCCGCTGCTGGGGGCGCTGCTGCTGCTGCTCTCTCTGTTGTTGCGCTCCCAGTCCCGCAGCCTGGCGGCCCAGGTGCTGTGGGTGCGGCGGCTGGCCTTCATCGCCGCCCTCGGCTTTGTGTTGTTGATTCCCCTGCAGACCTACGCGGGCCTCAAGCTGCTGGGCGCCGGCAACAGCGGCGAACTGCGCGCCCTGCGGCAGGTCAAGGCCGTGGCCGAGGAGATCCGCGTCGCCAACAGCGAAGCCTCGATGAAGCTGGCGATCAGCCATCTGCCGGGCGCCCCCGCCCAAATCCAGGGCAGCTTCACCAAGCCGATCGCTCAGGTGCGCGCGGTCGTGCTCGAGCAGCTCCAGCCCCAGATTGAACGCGCCGACAGTCGCCTGGCGGAGTTGCGCAAGCTGCGGCTCCAGGGCGGCCTGCTGGGCTGGATCACCGATGGCCTGGCGGCCCTAGCCCTGGCCGTGTGCTTCGCCGCCATCGGCCAGCTCCAACCTGAGGGCTCCAGCCTGTTGCTGGATGTGCTGAATCTGCCAGGGCTGATCCGTTTTCATCTCGGCGAACTCGGCAAGGGCCGGCGCTCCCGCGAGCCTGTGGATGCGGCCTGGTTCGATTCGCTGCATGCCGGTGATGAGGCCGCTGGCGCCAAGCCCGCCAACCTCAGCGACGCCGAGTGGGCGATCATCGTCGCCCATCGCACCAATGCCGGGTCAGCCGCCGCACCCCAGGACCGCTCCGGCGACAACCCAGGTGTGGCTGGCCCCAACAGCTGATCTAGGCCCACACCAGTGGCACATCGCTGATCCGGGTGGTGGCGGCCCGCGACAGTTTGGAGCGCCGCATCGCCCAGACGGGCTGCAGGCCGCAGGCCGCCCACTGCACCGTGCCGCTGCCATAGCGGCGGTTGAGGCCATCCACGGCCGCCATCAGCGCCTCGCGGCGCTGTTGCTGCTGCGGCTCCAGCGGTGCCAGCAGATGGTGCTGCAACAGCGCCTCCGGCTGCAGTTGCTGCAGCAGCACCCCCGCCTTCTGCAGCGGCTTGTGGCGGCGATACAGGCTGTCCGCCAGCGGCAGGGCGGCGGCCAGCAGCACGCCGGTGTCGTTGCTGGGCAGCAGCAGCACGGCGGTGGCGGCATTGCTGTAAAAGCTGCTGCCATCGAAGGGGCTGCTGCGCACGAACACGGTGATCGCCCCGGCCCGCTGCCCTTGGCGCCGCAGCTTTTCGGCGGCCCGGCTCAGGTAGGTGGCGATCGCCTGGCGCAGCTCTTCGCGGCTGCTGACCGGCCGGCTGAAGCTGCGGCTGACGCAGGTTTCCTGTTTGGCCGGCGGCAGGCTCTGCAGCGGCAGGCAGGCGTGGCCCTGCAGCTCTTGCTGCAGCCGCAGCCCCACCACACCGCAGCGGCGCCGCAGTTCCCCCGGCGGCAGGTCCCGCAGGGCGCGGGCATCGGCGATGCCCCGCATCCGGCACCAGCGCGAGAGCTGGCGGCCGATGCCCCAGACGTCCTCGACGGCGATGCTCTCCAGCCAGGGATCCGGGTCGTCGACGGCTCCCAGGTCGAAGACGCCGCCCTGGAGCGGATCGCGCTTGGCGATGCGGTTGGCCAACTTGGCCAGCACCTTGGTCGGGGCGATGCCCACAGCTACCGGTAACCCCAGATCGCGGCGCACCTGCTGGCGCAGCCGTTGCCCCCAGGCCCGCAGATCGCCGGGTTGGCCGTTGCTGGCCGCCGGCCGGTGCAGCAGGCCCATATAGGCCCGTACTCCTGGCGTCCGGTCGCGGAGAAGGATACAGGGACACTGCGACAATATCCCGAACTGTACATCGGCACGGGCATCGAGCCGGCTCGGGCCACCTTCAATCCCCTCCCTCTCTGGCTGGATTGGTCGGCTTCCGTTCGCGGAGCTTCGCCGTGTCGGAGTATCTTATGTTCCTCTCCGCTTTCGCTTTCGTTGATTCCAGGTTCCATCCCTTCCCTCCTGGCCGGACTCCGGGACTCACGGCCACGGTGGCCGGGCTCGCGGCCACCAACTGACGGTGGCCAATTGCAGCCTGAGTGTGGCCGGGGGCCCCAACTGCAGCCTCCCACACTCACACACAGGCT
>CAIKWV010000585.1 GCA_903831165.1 uncultured cyanobacterium | reverse complement strand
GGGCTGAACTGGCCCGTGGGCTGATAGCCATGGCCACTGACGGCGATCGCGCCGGTGCCCGTGCGCAACTCCTGCACCACCTGGCGGTTCTGGGTGAGGGTTCCGGTCTTGTCCGAGCAGATCACCGTGACGGAGCCCAGGGCTTCCACGGCGGGCAGCCGGCGAATCAGGGCGGCCCGCTGCACCATGCGCTGGGTGCCGATCGCCAGGGTGACGGTGATCACGGCGGGCAGGCCCTCGGGCACAATCGCCACCGCCATCGACAGGGCCACCTCCAGCAGGTTGAGCAGCTCCTGACCCATCAGGACGCCAATCACCACCACCACCGCCACCAGGGCCAGGGAGGAGAAGACCAGCACATTGGCCAGGCCATCGAGGCGCTTCTGCAGAGGGGTTTCCTCGCCGCCGGCCGTGTTGATCAGTTGGGCGATCTGGCCCAGTTCGGTAGCCATACCGGTGGCGGTGACCACAGCCGTGCCGCGGCCCCGCACCACTTCGGTTCCCTGAAACACGCTGTTCTGGCGCTCCAGCACCGGGGTGCCGGGTTCCAGCACCAACTTGGCCTGCTTGAAGACGGCCTCCGCCTCACCGGTGAGGGCCGCCTCCCGCAGGCCCAGCTCCGCCACCTCCAGCAACCGCGCATCGGCCGGCACCCGATCACCCGCCTCCAGGCGGATCAGGTCACCGGGCACCAGATGCTCGCTCGAGAGGCGCTGCCACTCGTCATCGCGACGCACCAGCACCAGCGGCTGGGACATCTCGCGCAGGGCCAGCAGGGCCTGCTGGGCCCGGCTTTCCTGCAGATAACCCAGCAGGGCATTGAGCCCGACGATCAGCACGATGGCGATCGCGTCCTTGGGGAACTTCTGCTCCACCCAGGCCACCCCGGCCGAGACCGCCGCCACCGCCAGCAGCATGATCAGCATCACGTTGCTGAACTGATCCCAGAGGATCCGCAACTTGCTGCGCCCGGCCTTGAGCTCCAGGCGATTGAGGCCGACCCGGGCCAGGCGCTCAGCCGAAGCGGCGCTGCTCAGCCCGGCGGCGCTGCTATCGAGCTGATGCAGACACTCCTCGGGTGGCAGGGCGTGCCAGGCCGAGGGAGATGAGGGTGAGGAGCTCAACGGCTTCCGCGTCAAGGTGGGCGCAACCCTATGTTCTGAACGCAAAAAGTGGGTTAACGATGGCCACCCACCTGACTTCCGCTCCGGCGAGCAGCCGCTTGAGCCGACGAACGGTCTGGGCGGCCCTGCAGCAGTGGCGCAAGCAGCTCACCGTGCCCCAGTTCACGGTGGTGACAGGCCTGCTGGTGATCGCCAGCGGCACCCTGGTACTGGCCACTCCCGCCTGCTCCCGGGATTCGGTGGGGCTCTGGGAAGCGCTGTTCACCGTCACCTCGGCGATCACGGTCACGGGGTTGTCGATCATCGATGTGGGCGCCGAACTGACCCCCCTGGGGCAAGGGGTGCTGGCGGGCCTGATCCTCACCGGCGGCCTCGGCTTGATGGCGATCACCACCTTCCTGCAGGGATTCGTGCAGGGTCGATCCGGCCTGCGCCAACGCCTGGACAAGGGCCGCTCCCTGGATGAGTTCGGTGTGGGAGGGATCGGGCCCACCTTTCACTCGATCCTGCGCACCGCCAGCTGCGTGATGGCCGCGGGCACGGTGATTCTGTTCTGCTTCGGCTTCAACGACGTGGAGGACTGGGGCCTGCGCCTCTGGGCCTCCCTGTTTCACTGCATCAGCGCCTACAACAACGCCGGCTTCGGCCTCTGGAGCGACAACCTGGTTCACTACAAGGGCAACCCCGTCGTCAACGGGGTGATCGGCAGTCTGATCGTGATCGGGGGGATCGGCTGGCGGGTCACCAACGAGCTGTGGAGCCGCCGGAAGCAGCTGGGCGATCTGCGCCATCTCAGCCTGCACACCGGGCTGGTGCTGCGCAGCACCGCGATCCTGATCGGCATCGGCGCCCTGGGGCTGCTGTTCACCGAGCAGTTCGCCCCGGACGGGGTGGTGGCCTCCCTGAGCCTCTGGGACAAGCTGCAGGTGACGCTGTTCCAGTCAATCACCACCCGCACCGCCGGCTTCAACACCGTGCCGCTCTCGATCAGCACCCTCTCGGATGCGGGTCTGCTGCTGCTGATCGCCCTGATGTTCATCGGCGCCAGCCCCGGCGGCACCGGCGGCGGCATCAAGACCACCACCTTCGCGATCCTGATGGGCGCCACCAGCTCCACCCTGGAAGGGCGCGCCGATGTGGTGATCCGTCGGCGTCAGATTTCCGGGGAGCTGGTACTCAAGGCGGTGGGCGTGACCCTGGCCTCCGGGCTGTTTGTGCTGCTGATGGCCCTGCTGCTGGGCCTGGGGCCCACCGCCGGCGGTGAGGGCCCGATCCGGGCCTTCACCTTCCTGGAGAAGCTGTTCACTTGCATGTCGGCCTTCGCCACGGTGGGACTGGACGTGGGCGTCACCGCCCAACTGAACCGCTGGGGCCAGCTGGTGCTGATGGTCGGCATGTTCGTCGGCCGGCTGGGCGTGATCCTGTTGCTCTCGGCCCTCTACGGCCGCCGCAGCCGCTCCCGGGTCGGCTACCCGCGCGAAGACGTGCTGATCTGAGCCGGCTCGATCTGCGCAGGACTGGAGCGGGCCAGCCGCCGCTCCAGCAACAGCAGGCCCAGCACGGTGGTGACCGTCACCATCAGCACCAGGGACGAGAACTGCAGGGAATCGATCAGGCCCGAGGCCAGGGCGGTGGTGGCGAACACCAGCCCCGGCAGGCCGCGGGGCACCAGGCCGAACACCACCAGCCAGCGATCGACACCGCCGCGGCGCTCCCGGGCCGTGATGCCGAAACCACAGACCAGCTTGCTGAGCAGGGCCAGCACGATCAGCACCAGGGCGAACCACCAGGAGTCCGGCCGCAGCAGGGTGCCCGCCTCGACGCGCATGCCGACACTGATGAAATAGAGGGGCAGAAACACATCCGCCAGCACGGTCAGCAGCGGGTGCCCCTCCTGGGGCGGCGGCGCCAGGCGCGCCAGCAGCATCCCGCCCCAGACAGCCCCCAGCAGGCTGGTCAGCCCCAGGATCTCGCCCAGCCAGGCTGAGGCGATCAGCAGCAGGAGAACGCCCAGGGGACCGCTGGCCGCCCGGGGCCGCTGGCGTCCCCAGTGCTCCGCCAGCCGCAGGCCCGCGGCTGCTACCACCAGACCCAGCGGCGGGCCGAGCAACCCCAGCCCCGTGCCGCCGACGGCCCGACCCGCCAGGGCCGTGGCCAGGGCCAGCAGCGCGATCGCCGGCAGATCGTCCAGCACCGAGACCCCCACCAGCAGCCGTCCCGAGGCGGTCTGCAGGGCCTGCCGCTGGGACAACACCCGCAGGGTGACACCGGTGCCTGTGGCGCAGAGCACCGCCAGGCACAGCAGGGTGGTCGGCGTCGACAGGGCAAACCAGCTCCTGAGCGGCCAGAAGGCCAGCAACGGCGCCAGAACACTGATCGCTACCAGGCGCAACAGCGGCGCCCGCTGGGAC
Source organism: uncultured cyanobacterium (assembly GCA_903831165.1). Taxonomy (GTDB): domain Bacteria; phylum Cyanobacteriota; class Cyanobacteriia; order PCC-6307; family Cyanobiaceae; genus Cyanobium. Next base: position 686 of record CAIKWV010000585.1, on the reverse strand, counting down.
AGCAGCAGATCGCCGCGCACCTCCAGCCCCACCTGGAAGAACAGCGTCAGCACCCCCAGTTCCGTCAAGCCGCTGAGGGGAGCCACGGCCTCAAACGGCAGCACCGTGTTGCCGAGCACGAAGCCCATCGCCAGCTCCAGCACGATCGCCGGCACCGCCCAGCGCGCCAGGCCCCCGGCACTCAACCGGGCCAACAGCACCCCGCTCAACAGAATCAGCAGCGTGCTGAGCAGGGAGGGAGCAGCCATCGAGCACCTCAGGCCAGGGCAGGCAATCAGGCCGGAGAGCTCGTAACAGCTCGCCGCCTGAGCGGAGGCTAGCGACCTGCTCCCGGCGGCCTAGCGTTCATTCCTATCGCCCGATTCCCTCCCGCATGCCGCCTCTCAACGGCCTCGAGAGTTTCCGCCGCACGCTGATCGGACGGCCCCTGCCGACCAGTGCCCACCACGAGGAGCGCTACAACAACGCCGAAGCCCTGGCGATCCTCAGTTCGGACGCCCTCTCCTCGGTGGCCTACGCCACCCAGGAGATCGTGCTGATGCTGGGCATGGCCGGCGCCGCCGCCCTCAACCAGACCCTGCCGATCACGGCCCTGATCGTGGCGCTGATGCTGATCGTCGCCACCAGCTACCGGCAGACGATCAAGGCCTATCCCCACGGCGGCGGCTCCTACCGGGTGTCCCAGG
>CAIKWV010000584.1 GCA_903831165.1 uncultured cyanobacterium | reverse complement strand
GGGCCGGCAGCGACCTGGGCGGCGACATGGTGATCGCCCGTCGGGCCGCCGCCGATCAGATCGGCGATCCCCTCTACAACCTGGTGGTCGTCGTCGATGACGCCGCCATGGCGATCAGCCACGTGATCCGTGGCGAGGACCACATCGCCAACACCGCCAAACAACTGCTGCTTTACGAGGCCCTCGGCCACACCCCGCCCGTCTTCGCCCACACGCCGCTGATCCTCAACCAGGAGGGCAAGAAGCTCTCCAAGCGTGACGGCGTCACCTCGATCAGCGATTTCCAGACCATGGGCTACAGCGCCGAGGCCCTGGTCAACTACATGACCCTGCTGGGCTGGTCGCCTCCGGAAGGCATGGGCGAGCGCTTCAGCCTGGAGCAGGCCGCCGCGGTGTTTGATTTCGCCCGCGTCAACCGGGCCGGTGCCCGTTTCGACTGGGACAAGCTCAACTGGCTGAACGGCCAGGTGCTGCACGCCCTCGATCCCGAGAGCCTGCGGCAGCAGCTGCTGCCCCTCTGGGCCGCCCAGGGCTGGGGCTCAGGCGGCGCCTGTGCCGATGCGGACTGGCAGCGCCAGCTCTGCGAGCTGCTGGCCCCCTCCCTGACCCTGCTGGCCGATGGGGTTGCCCAGGCTGCTCCCTTCTTCACCAGGCCCGAGGCCGATGCCGCCGCCCTGGCCCAGCTGCAGAGCGACGGCGCCCGTCCGGCTCTGGCCGCCCTGCTGGCCCTATTGCCCTCCGCCAGCGAGGCCATCAGCCCCGAACGGGCCCAGGAACTGTTGGCCCAGGCGGCCAGCGACGCTGCCGTCAAGAAGGGCGTGCTGATGAAGAGCCTGCGGGCCGCCCTGCTGGGCAGTCTCCAGGGCCCGGATCTGGTCAGCACCTGGCGGCTGTTGCATGCCAGCGGCGACGATCGCCTGCGGCTTCAGTCGTCGTCCACCGTGCCGTAGTGGGGTTCCACCCGGATCCCCATCACGCTGCTGGAGCGGATCAGCAGATATTCGCCCTCCAGCTCGCTGATCGGCACGTTCACAAAGGCATCGGGTGTGGCCGCGGCGTGCAGCACCCCCGTGTACCACTGATGAAAGGCGTCCAGGGTGTTGAAGTGCACCACCTCCGTGTGGCCGCCGGTGAGGATCAGATAAATGGCGTAGCGGCGCGGAATACGGGTCATCGTGGAGCGGCCATGGCGTTTCGCTGCCTCCAGGATGGCGTAAAGGGCTGAAGCCGGCTTGTCCCCGGCAGATACAGGGGATGCCGGGGCTGGCCGCCGGCGGTCACCCCCAGGCACAGGCACCGGGCTTGGTGCTGCTCCAGCAAGGCCAGCAGCTGCCGATCCCGTCCCCGCCAGTTGCCGCCCTGGCCCCAGCCCAGCCAGACCTCCCGTGCCTGCCCCGCTCCCGCCAGCTCCCGCAGGCGCCAGCTGATCCAGGCGTCGGTGTCCGCTCCCACCGGATCACGGCAACGGCGCAGGGCCGCCGGATCAGCCGCCACCCGCGAGAACAGATTCAGCACCTCCAGGCCGCCGTAGCCCCAGCCGCTCGCGAAGCGCACCAGCCGCCGCAGGGTCGGATCGTCCCGCTGGCCATCGGCCCGGGAGGGATTCAATCCCAGGAACAGCAGCGGCGGCGCGCCCGGCTGCCACTGCCGCCGCAGCCACCAGCGATAGCGACCGCAGGGGCTGAACACAGCGGCCCCGCCGCTGGCGCCGGCCTGCTCTGGCAGGCTGTGCCGATCGCAGAGGCTGAGGCGCAGCGGATCCATGGCGGAGGAGAGGCCCCTGTTGCTGTTGGTGGATGGCCATTCCCTGGCCTTCCGCAGTTTCTACGCCTTCGCCAAGGGCG
>CAIKWV010000583.1 GCA_903831165.1 uncultured cyanobacterium | reverse complement strand
CTGCATTCTTCATGCTTGGTCTTGCGCCCTGAGCAACGTTACCAGAAGGAAATCTTGTGAATAAGACAGTGTGTGCTTGTGGGTCGAGACTACTTTCGGCTCTACAGGCAAAGAAAGAATCGCCCTGCTAGAGGCAAGCGCCTTAGCGTCCATTTGGGATCCGATTATCATTTCTAAAAGCTGATGACGGCAGTTGTGAACTATCCCATTACCCCAAGTAAACTTGCACTCTTTTCCCGTAGTCCCATCATCGGGGCTTGGTGGGAAGAGCTGCAAGCCCGCAGACTGTTTCTGGGAGAGAAGCCAGAAGACAGTGCTCTTGATCAGCAGCTCTTTGCCGACGGCTTGCGCCATGAGCAGGTACTGCTCACCAAGCTGGAAGCCAAGGGTCATCGTGTGGCCAGGCTGCCCGGCAAGCAGGACGAGCCCGATTACGCCGCTACCAAGGCAGCAATGCACGAGGGGTTCGATTTCATACACCAGGCCTCCCTCTGCAACGACGAGATGCGCGGCTCAGCAGACCTCCTGCGCCGCACCGAACAGCCCTCCCTGCTTGGAGCATGGAGTTACATCCCGATCGAGTGCAAGCTTGCCTCCAAGCCCAAGACCACCTTTTTGGTGCAAGCCTCGGCCTACTGCGAGCTGCTCACACCCCTTCTAGGCCACCGGCCCGATCATTTTGACCTCTACCTCGGTGGTGGCCGCTTCCAGCGCTACAGCACGGATCAGTTCTGGGCCTGGTACCAACTGCTGCGTCAGCGCTATCGCGCTTTTCGAGAAGCGTTCGATCCGCAGGTGGTTCCTGAGGACATGCCCGGTGATCACGGCGGCTGGAGCACCTTTATCGACCAGCGCCTGGCGGAGCAGCGCGACCTGATGCTGGTGGCCAACATGCGCCAGAGCCAGCGCCTCAAGCTGCGCACCGCCGGAGTCACCACCATCGACGCGCTGGCGGCCGTGCCTGCTGGCACTGCGATTCCGGGCTTGAGTCCCGAGACCCTGCACGAACTCAGGCAGCAGGCTGAACTTCAACTCACCCCCGCGGGGCCTGATGGAAGGCCTGCCTACCGTCTGCGGCCCGTCGTCACCGGAAAAGGTTTGGCAGCACTGCCTGCAGCCGATGACGGGGACATCTGGTTCGACATGGAGGGGATCCAGGACTCGGTGGCCGGCACCAAGCTCGAATACCTGTTTGGGGCCTGCTACCGCGACGCCCCTGGCCAGCCGCAATTCAAGGCCTGGTGGGCCCACAGCCCCGTTGAGGAGAGGAAGGCTTTTGAGGACTGGGTGGATTGGGTGGAAGCGCGGCGCCACCGTTTCCCAGCCCTGCGGGTTTACCACTACGCCAGCTATGAGAAGACGGCGATGCGCCGGCTGGCCCAGCAACACTGCACCCGCGAGGCGGTGATCGATGACTGGCTGCGCTCAGGCCTGTTGGTGGATCTTCTACCGGTGGTGACGGGTTCGATCGTGCTTGGCGAGCCCAGTTACTCGATCAAGAAGGTGGAGCACCTCTACATGGAGGCGCGCTCTGCCGAGGTGACCAATGCCGGGGATTCGGTGGTGGCTTACCTGAACTGGCAGAACTCCGGTGAACCGCTGCGGCCCGGCGATCTGCCCGAAGGCAGCCCCTTGCTGAAGGGGATCGAGAACTACAACCGGGAAGACTGCGAGTCCACCGTGTTCCTCCACGACTGGTTGCTCGCGCTTCGTCGTCAGGTCGGGCTACCGGATCAACCGCTGGCAACAGAAGCCGAGGCGAAGGAAGCCAAAGAGCCGTGGCCCCTGGAGCAGCTCAGCGCCATGCTTCTGTCTGAGCTCCCCGAGGTTCTCCAGAGCGATCCACCGGCGAATGCCACTGATGAGCTACTCGCTCTCCAGAACGAGGACGGCCAGCGGGGCATGAGCTGGCGGGTGCAGAGACTGCTTGCTCAGCTGCTTCCGTTCCACCACCGGGAAGCCAAGGTGGCCTGGTGGACCTATTTCGATCGCCGTTCCAAAGCCGAGCAAAGCCCAGCTGAGTTGATGGACGATGGGGAGGCCATTGCACTGGCCCGCTGGATCGGCGTGGAAGCCAGGGAGAGCAAGCTCACAGGAGCCGACTACCACACCTTCGCGTTTGATCCCTCCCAGCCACTGAAGCTCTCGGCCGGCAGCGGTGATCGGGGCTTGCAGCTGGAAATCCCCGAAACCGGGTTGAAGGTCGGCGTCGACTCACTCGATCCTGAGCGTGGCCGCGTGACTCTCAAGCTGCCTTGGCGCAAGCGGGATCAACGCCAGGCCAACGGCCTTGGCGATGGCATCCCGCAGAGCCTCACCTCACTCATCAAGGTGCCTGCCGACATCAGCGAGAAGTTGCGTGACAGCCTGCTCGACCAGGCCAACGGCTGGCTCAATGGCGGTAAGCCTCTGCCTCCGGCGATGGTCCAACTGCTGGAACGCCGCCCCATCAAAGAGTTAGAGGGGCTGAATCATGCCATTAGCGGTGAGCCCGGTTCCGTCGCCTTACGCCTGAGCCAGTTTCTGGCTGCAGGAAGCGACTGCACCCTTGCCCTGCAGGGACCACCCGGCACAGGAAAGACCACGGTGACAGGCCAGCTGATCGCCCAGCTGGTGGCCAAAGGCAAGCGAGTGGCGATCAGCTCAAACAGCCACGCCGCCATCAACAACCTTCTGATCAAGGTCCAGAACACCTGCCAGAGGGAAGGCCTTGATGCTGGAGTGGTGAAGTGCAGCAGCAGCAAGGCGGAGGCCCAGCTGGAGGGCACTGGCATTGAGCTGGTCCCACCAGCTGCCATCACAGGCGATATGGCCGTGGTGGGCGGGACCACCTGGATGTTCTGTCGTGATGAGATGGATGGTCAGTTCGACCTCCTGGTGATCGATGAGGCCGGCCAGATGTCGCTGGCCAATCTGTTGGTGATCGCCCGCTGCGCCCGATCGATCCTGTTGGTCGGTGATCAGCAGCAACTCGCCCAGCCCTCGCAGGCCGATCACCCGGGCGACTCAGGGCTGTCGTGCCTGGAGTACCTGATGCAAGGCGCCCATGTCGTGCCAGCCGATCGGGGTGTGTTTCTGGCGACGAGCTGGCGGATGGAGCCCTCGCTCACAGCGATGGTGTCCCAACTCTTCTACGACGGCCGTCTCCACGCCAATCCCGCCAATGCCGTCAATGCGATCCAGTGGCGGCAACCCTTTCTGGGTGCGTCGTCCAAACCACTACCCGATCAAGGCCTGGTGTTCGAGCCAGTCGCGCACAGCGGCTGCAGCGTAGTCAGCGAGGCCGAGATCGATCGGATCGAGCAGATCATCGACGCCTTGCTTGGCAGTCGCTACTGCCATGCCAATGCAGGAGAAGACCAACGAGGTGTTTTGGGCCCAGAACAGATCTTGGTGACTGCTCCCTACAACGCGCAGGTCAACCGGCTGCAGCAGCGGCTTGGAGGCAAGGCACGGGTCGGCACGGTCGACAAATTTCAGGGGCAAGAAGCCCCGGTGGCCATCCACTCGCTCACCGCCAGTAACGGAGATGAGGCACCGCGGGGTCTCGGTTTCCTCCTAGAGCCCAACAGGCTCAACGTGGCGATCAGCCGCGCCCAGTGCCTCTCGATCGTCGTGGGATCGCCAGGGCTGGCAAGCGGTGTTGCCAATACGGTTGAGGAGGCTGAACAGATCAATCGGCTGTGCTGCTTAATCCAAGCATTACCGGCTCTAAATAAATCGTAGCATCGCCAAACATGATCCACGGCGCGAAGTAAAAAATGCATGGATAAATGCAGAGTGGAGACGTTCACTTTCCCCCACCGCAATGAAGTTCTCACTCGGGTGTAGAGCCCCCCCTCTGCCAGGAAAGATGACGCCTCTCCAGTCCGAACATTTCAACCACCAGGGGGCCTGATGGAACCGATCGATGCGTCCTTACAGCGAGGCAGTCAAGGCTGATGTCCGCCGGCGAATGGGGCCTCCCCATCGCCAGAGCGTGGCTCAGATCGCCCAGGAGTCGGGCATCCACGTGATCACCCTCTACAAGTGGCGCAAGGCCTGGCGGCTGCAGCCCGGACAGCCGCGATCCCCTGGCGGTGCTCGTCATCCGCCATGACCTCTACCGCCGCGCCCAGCAATGCCTGGTGCAGGTCCATCAACGCATCACCGGCCCGATCGCCAGCGCCCAGGAGGACCCATTGCCCCGATCAGTCCTGGCGATCTGCCCGCAGCTTGAACCCCATCTCGCCCAGCTGCTCGAAAGACTCTGCAGCCTTGATCTAGGAGTAAGGGACACACTCTTCCGGCAACCGGAGGGGGAGATGATGGCGATTCTGGATGTGTTGGAGCCGGTGGTTGTTTAGAGGGATGATGGGATGACTAACGTTCCCGCTCACCCACCTCAGACAACTTCTCGGTCTGATCGACAACTAATGTTCGGTCCGCACGCAGCGGGATTATTAGCTAGCAAAACCAACATTGGCCGTTAACGAATTACCTCTACTCGGGACGGAAGAGAGCATTCCAGTCCTGCTTCATATCCACAACGAGCCAGCCGCGAGTGGGGGCCTCCCGGAGGGCTTCGACAAGCTTGCCGGTGCTCTTCGTGTTGGCGTCGTAGGCATATTCACGTTCATCGTCGGTATGGTGGACGATCAGACCGAAACTAGGGCGCGGGTTGTTGATCGTGGTGTACTGCAACATGGCGTGGTCGCCGTCACTATTTCCACAACAGATAATCGGTCGCCGGCCGATGAACTGATGAATCCCCACTGGCTTGCCCGCCTTGTCATTCACGAACAAGTAGTCGAGAGTTTTTGTGAGCACTGGGCCGCTGTCCCGTAGCTCGAAGGTGGTCCGGGCTGTCGAGCCGACAACCTGCTCCGGTGGGATGCCGTAAACACGCTCCACCCAGACGCGCATGAAGTCGACGCCACCACCGGAAACGATGAAGTTTTTAAAGTCATTGGCCCGCAGATAGCTCAGCAGTTCCTGCATCGGTAGGTAGGTGAGTTCGTCATAGGGCCTGCCATAGCGCGGATGTTTGGCCGAGGCGAGCCAGGCCTCCACGGCGTCACGAAACTCGTCGCTCGTCATCCCGGCATGGGTGAGCGCCAGGATCTGCATCAGGCCATCGAAGTGGTCGCCTTCCAGGAGTTTGGCAAGATCGCCGGCCAGGGCGGCTTGCACCATTGGATCGGAAGCAAGCGTGGGCTCAGCAAGGATGCGCCGGTTAAGTTCATCGATGGCAAAGGCTGCCTGAAACGGCATCGGATTCTCCGGCCAGAGACAGCCGTCGTTATCAAACACGGCGATGCGTTCTGCCTGTGGCAAGAAGTCGGGGGATCCAGCCGTTGTCACCCTGGCGATGAAGGCGAGGATCTCCCGTTTAGCGGCGCCATCATTCCAGGAGGGAAGAGGATCGGCAACGGTGGAGAGGTCATAGAGCTTGTTCTGGGCGACGCCGTAATCCCCAACCTGGTAGAGGCTTACGGATACGGCCCGGAAGCTGAAGGCCTCGAAGGGCTCCGCCTTGAGAGCGTCCACGAAGCCGCGAGTACCAATACCCACGGTCAGATGAGGGTGGTAGTTCTGGCCGGTGCGAGGTCCGACAAAGTTGTTCACATAGTCCACTGTCGGCTGGCTGATCGCCCCGCCGTCGGGCCGGGGCGCAAAGGCCTCGCCTGTGCCCTTCTCCACAGCGAACGGGGCGATCGCGTCGATCATCCGTTGCTGCAGTCGAATCAGATCCTGGGTTGGTTCGATCACGATTCCCACCAAGGCGAGATTCTTGTGGGCAAGGTCATACAAGCCAGTCGCCTTGCTTTGCCAATGCAGCGACTGCTCCGTTCGCAGCACGTCGACCACGGCCTTCGCGACCTCATCGAGGTCCGCCGTGTGCACAAACCGCTGGAGGAGGGTGATGTGCGGCGCGTGGTTGGCATCGAGGGCGAAACCGCCTGGATAATCTGTGCGTAGGCGAGTGTTCGTCGCCTGTGCCCTCTCAACGGTGACTGCATCTGGATCCAGGAGGATGTTGATGGCGATCAGGGTCATGGGGCTATTCCTTTCCTAGAAGTGCATGGTGTGTGTGTCCACTAACGCTGCCCTTGAGTGGCAGGCAAAAAGCTATCGCTCCTTACGAGAACAGGTCGGCGGCCTGTCCACTCAAGGGGTGAGTTAGCCGATTTCACACGCTTCTCACAGGTCACTCGGCTGTAGACCGGTGTTCTTTGCAACGCGAGCCAACATTCTGGGGCCAATCTCCTCACCATCGTGGAATGCAAAAACAAAATCTGGAAAGCCATCGCGAGCAAGAGTCTTGTGTGAGCCTGACTGACGCTTTACATGCCATCCGATGGACTGGAGAGCAGCCAGCACCTTTTTGGCTTTTACTGAGGGCCAGGGACTCATGCGCTGATGGGGAGCGATAAGCTGATACTCACGGGCTCGGAGTCGCCATTCTCAAGCCTGTCGGCAATAACACGAAGAGCCAATATCTCAGCCTTTGACATTGCATCTGCAGCCGAGTCGCCATAAGAGAGAACGCCAGGCAGTTCAGGAACCTCTGCGATCCAGCGTCCATCAACCTCTTGCTCGCACTCCAATGTGAAATTCATGTCCTATCCACCACTGCCTCTACCGTAGCAACAACACAGGGCATAAGCGCCATCCCCAGTTGCCTGGCTCAGCTTCTACGACAGGTATTCGGCTAACTCTTTATTGGCAGGTTCCGCGATCCACCCGCTCCTGGCTCTTCCTTTCCGAGAACCAAGCCAGCACCATCCTGGCCTTGGTTGAAAACCCTTTCCAAGACTAGCCTCAGCCGCTCATGCTGGCCACCGACAACGTGGTTCACGGGTCCGAGAACCACCTGTACCCCGCGTTCCAAGTCATCGGCAGGGCTTGCTTACCCCACAGACCCTCCATGGATCGCACGGGTATAGGTCTGCCCCCCCTGGGTAGCCCCCTCTGCCTCCACCCCGGCAGCCCCTGCTGCCATGTCCCCCTCAAACCCCTGGCTCACCACTGAGGAGCTCTGCGCCCAGCTGGCGATCAGCCGCTCCACGCTGTTTGCGCTCAAGCGCAGCGGTCTGCTCAAGCCCGGCCGCCATCTGGTGCCCAAGAACCCCGGCTGCCGCCGCTCTGACCTGCTCTGGCACCTGCATCGCTGTGAACTGGCGCTCGGGAGGCAGCCATGAACGATCACGAGCTCGATGCCCAGGGCCCCTCCTGGGTGGAACCCCCCGCCCTCTGCCGCAGCCTCCCGATCAGCCGCTCCACCCTGGGCCGCTGGCGGCGGCAGAAGTTGCTGCGCCATGGCCATCACTGGGTCAAGAAGAACCCGGCGGCGCCCCGCTCTGATCTGCTGGTACCAGCTGCGCTGTACCGCTTTGCTGGCGAGCATCCGAGGCCGTTGCGGCGCCGTGGCGGAGTCTTCCCCCGTTCAAGGCAGTGAGCCAACTGGGGATTACGTGCTCCTCCATCGCGACACCGGCACCGCCCTCTACGCCACCCGCGCCACTGAGGCGGAGATCCACAGGGCGAACCTCAACCTCAATCGATCCGGCAATCGCAATCGGTATGTGTCGGCGAGGCACCTGCCGGAGGGGCGGGGGGATCAACAGAGTTGAAGTCGAGGGGTGACGGAATATTCCCCCTCACCCCCCAGCACCCGGGGCCTTTGCCCCCCCTCAGGCGACCTGTTCGTTGCCCAGCAGGCGGCGGACGACGGCCGCTTTGGTCTGTTCGCCGCTGATCTCGCTGAGGTAGGTGCGGCGGTGCACCTCCGGGCTGTGGCCCATCACCGCTGCCACATCGGCGTAGCTCCAGCTGGTGGTTTCACGGGCGCGAATGGCGTAGGCGTGGCGCAGGTCGTAGGGAACGCAGCGCTCCTTGCATTTCTGGACCTTCTTTTTTCCGTCCGCGGATGCGCGCTCCACCCAGGCGTAGAGCTTGTGCTGCAGCTCGAACTCGGCCTTGGCGTCGCTGCTGCGCAGCTTGTGGCAACAGACCGCCCCGAGGCGCTCGTTGTTGTCGCAGCGCTTCACCTGGTCCTGCTGCGGATCAAACGGCTGGCCGCCCTCCTTGACGAACGTCGGCTTGCAATTGGGGAGGATCTCGTCGAGCGTCACCCAGCGGCTGCGGCGGTGCAGGCGCAACGGGGCCCCGAAGGCCCGCAGAATCCCGTTCGAGCGCTACAGAGGGGATAGGGGAGTTGACATCGGATCAGTAACGGTGAGGAGGGTTCTGAAATCCGCCTGCTGGATTCTTGATGTCATCAACCGAAAATTTCCGCTTGGGACATAGGCCGAATCCAATGACCCAGCTGCGCAATTCGGCGACCCTTCCCGAACTTCTTCCGCGTTAGGGGGAGGGCGCCAACACCCCCAAATCCCTTGCCCTGCAAGCGATTAGGCAGTCGTTCCAAGGCGTTTCAGAAAATGGGTCGCCTGAGATTCGAACTCAGGACCAATCGGTTAAAAGCCGAGTGCTCTACCGCTGAGCTAGCGACCCGTTGGATGGGGCCCCGAGAGTGGGGCTGCGCCGTTGTTGTCGCCCCAGAGGGCTGCCCAGCAACAAGCACCCAGTGAACGTATCACCCGGCCATGCCCCTTCGGCAAGGGACCTGAGCGGCCCCTGACAGCCATGCCCGCCGCAGCCGTGGGCGTCCGGGCCGATTGAGAATGGTCGCAGCCGCTGCTGGTTCCGTGTCCGACGCCCCCTGGCCTGATCCCCAGGTCGATGCCGAGGCCTGGGTGGCCGATTCGGCCGTGTTGATCGGTGACGTGCGCATGGCGGCCGGATCGAGCCTCTGGCCGACGGCGGTGGCCCGGGGCGATGTCTGTCCGATCCTGATCGGCGAGTGCAGCAACGTGCAGGACGGCGCGATCCTGCATGGCGATCCGGGCCAACCGGTGTGCATCGGCGCCCTCGTGACCATCGGCCACCGGGCCGTGATCCATGGGGCCACGATCGAGGATGGCTGCCTGATCGGCATCGGCGCCATCGTGCTCAACGGCGTCACCGTCGGCGCCGGCTCCCTGGTGGCCGCCGGCTCGGTGGTGACCCGGGATGTGCCGCCCGCCAGCCTGGTGATGGGGGCCCCGGCCCAGCTGAAACGGGAACTGAGCCCCGAGGCGGTGCAGGCACAACACGACCATGCCCGCCATTACAGACGCCTGGCCATGGCCCATGCCGGCCGGAGCAACACGCCGGGATTCCCCTAAGATCCGCTCACTCCCTTTTCTCCCCCCAGTCCCCATGGACCTTCGGCTGATCCTGGTCGCTGCCCCGATCCTCCTGGCTGTGGGCTGGGCTGGCTTCAACATCGGTCGGGCCGCCGTCGGCCAGCTGCAGCTGATGCTCAAGCGCGCCCGGGCCTGATTCCGTCCGCCTGTTTCCCCTTGGTTCCCAGACCTTGTCCGCTTCGCTGATGCCCGGTGACCGCTGAGCTCCTGGTCATCGGCGCCGGTCTGGCGGGCACCGAAGCGGCCTGGCAGATCGCCTCTGCTGGCTTGGCTGTCCGGCTGGTCGAGATGCGCCCTGTGCGGCGCTCCCCGGCCCATCACAGCGCCGAGTTCGCTGAATTGGTGTGCAGCAATAGCTTCGGTGCCCTCTCGGCCGATCGGGCCGCGGGCCTGTTGCAGGAAGAACTGAGGCGCCTGGGGTCTGTGGTGATCCGAACGGCTGATATCCATGCGGTGCCGGCCGGTGGAGCCTTGGCGGTGGACCGGGGCCGGTACAGCGCCGCCCTGACGGCCCTGCTGGCGTCCCATCCCCTGGTCACGATTGAGCGACGCGAACAGCTGCAGCTGCCTGAGGCCGATCAGATTGCCGTGCTGGCCACAGGCCCTTTGACCAGCGACAGCCTGGCCGAAGACCTGCGCGCCTTCACCGGCCTGGGCGACTGTCACTTCTTCGATGCCGCCAGTCCGATCGTCTCCGGCGAGAGCATCGACCTCTCGCGGGCCTTCCGGGCCAGCCGCTACGACAAGGGCGACGCCGACTACATCAACTGCCCGATGGACCGGGAGCAGTTCCTGGCCTTCCGGGAGGCCTTGCTGCAGGCCGAACAGGCCGAACTCAAGGACTTCGAGAAAGAAAGCGCCAGCTTCTTCGAGGGCTGCTTACCGATCGAGGAGCTGGCCCGTCGCGGCGAAGACACGATGCGCTACGGCCCGCTCAAGCCGATCGGCCTCGGGGATCCCCGCTGGGGTGATGTCAACGACCGCGACGTGCGCCGCGCCAAGCGCGCCTATGCCGTGGTGCAACTGCGCCAGGAGGACAAGGACGGCCGCCTCTGGAACCTGGTGGGCTTCCAGACCAATCTCAAATGGGGCGAACAGGCGCGGGTGTTGCGG
>CAIKWV010000582.1 GCA_903831165.1 uncultured cyanobacterium | reverse complement strand
GCTAATCCGGATCGGCTTGCCATTCACCACCAGAGCGCCGTTATTCACCTCCACCGTGCCCTGAAAGCGGCCGTGGGTGGAATCGTGGCGCAGCATGTAGGCGATGTAATCGACATCGATCAGATCGTTGATCGCCACGATCTCGATGTCCTCAAGTTCGCAGGCCCGGCGGAAGACCAGGCGGCCGATGCGTCCGAAACCGTTGATGCCGACTTGGATGGCCATGGACTGGATTGGGCTGAGCAGGGATTTCAGGGTACGACTGGAGCCTGGTCCTGGCCTGCCGCCAGCGTTTCGCTTTCCAGCAGCATGTTGAAGTGCAGCAGTTGCTGATCGTTGAGCTGTTGGCGGCTGGCGACCTGTAGTTCGCGCTCCAGCAGGGCTCGGCCCTGCTCCGCATCCCAGCCCAGCTGGGACAGCAGGGCGTCGCACTGGCTCAGAAGTTCGCTGCGCCGCAGCGGCACCGTCGCCGTGGTGGGGTCCGCCCCCGTGCCCAGCCCCTCGAGCGCATGCAGATAGGCGAGCAGATCGCCGTAGTTGGTGAGGCGGTTGCGATGGGGATGGCCGAAGGCCCGCTGCAGGTAGGTGGCTTCCTGGTCGCGCTGCCAGCCCAGGCGCCGCAGCTGCAGCTCCAGGGCCGCCAGTTCGCCGCTCCAGTCCTCCGGATCCGGCGCAGGCTCCGCCAGCGGCTGCCGGGGTGGGAGCGGCGTTGGCGATCCGGCTTCGGCGACCCGGCGCCACGGTGGGGCGCTGCGGGCGGGGCTGTCGACGGAGCGACCGTCGGAGTCGATCGCGGCAAGACCGGTCCCGGTTCCAGAACCGGAGCCGTCGCTCTCGCCGGTTCGCTCGCCCCGATCTGCCCGCTCCAGCTGGAGTGGGTCGCTGGCCTGGGCTGATCCATGGCTCTGGGCTGATCCCACGGCTGGGCCTGAAGCCGCCGCATCCAGCAAGGACAGCGGCGCAGCCAACGCTTCTGTCGGACCTCCCGGATTCTGGCCATTGGCATGGGCCCTGGGCGCCGCCGCAGCGAAGCCGGCCGCTGGGGCGGTGGCGAGCGCCCGCCGGGAATCGCCTGGCTGGTCGTGGACAGCTGCAGGGGCTGCTTCTGGACGGGGCATGCCAGCAACCGCCGCCTGGCGCGGGGCTGGGCGATCCAGCTGATCATTGGGGGCGATTCCTGTCAGAGCGACCAACCCCTCGGACGGATCGCCGGCAACGTCCAGGGTCCTGGGCCAGTGCGGCTTCTCACCGTCACCAGGGGATGTCCGATCAGGCGCCGCTGCCGCTGCCGCCTGGAGCTGCCCGGGGCTGAGGCGGCCCAGCAATCGCTGCCTGGCCCGGTCCTCAGCGGTTTCCGCATCCGCCGCCTCGCCGAGGGCGCTGCCCAGGAGCTGTTCCCCGTCATAGGCCCGCACCAGCACCACCCTCCTGGCGGAATCGGCATGCACCAACTGGGCTACCAGCTTCATGGGCAACACTCGCCGTCAAGGGGGGATCCCTATGTTGAGGCGAGACCTGCTTCGCTGACCAGCGACTGTGACGCGATGGAAGCGGAACTGGTTCCATCCCTGACCACCCTGATCCACGACGCTGATCAGTGGCGCGAGGTGCTGGTGCTGCTGCCCTTGCTGGTGGCGCTCGAGGCCGTCCTGTCGGCCGACAATGCCATTGCCCTGGCAGCCATCTCCCGCCGTCTGCACGATCCTGATCGCCAGCGCCAGGCCCTCAACATCGGCCTGTTGATGGCCCTGGTCCTGCGGCTCGGCCTGATCGTGGCGGCCCGCTGGGTGTTGCATGCCTGGCCGTTGCAACTGCTGGCTTCCGGCTATCTGCTGTGGCTCTGCGGCGATCACATGGTCGGTTTGCTCCGTCGGTCTTCGGATTCCGAGGACGGGGACGAGGAGCACGACAAGGACAGCAGTCTGGTGGGGGCTTCTCTGATGTCGGTGGTGGCCACCCTGGCCTTCACCGATCTGGCCTTCTCCCTGGACAGCGTTGCCGCCGCCGTCGCCGTCACCGACCGGCTGCCGCTGGTGATGGCCGGTGGCGTGATCGGCGTGCTGGCGCTGCGACTCACGGCCGGGCTGTTCATCCGCTGGCTCGAGGTGTTCAGGCATCTCGAAACCGCCGGCTACCTGGCGGTGGGCCTGGTGGGCATCCGGCTGTTGATCCGACTCATTGTCCCGGCCCTGGTCTTGCCGGAATGGTCGTTGTTGATGGTGGTGTCGCTGCTGTTCCTCTGGGGGTTCTCGGCCAGGGAGCCTGAGCTTGTGACGGAGTCGATCGAGGTGGACCAGTCGCCCACCGCTCCTGAAGACCGTTGAGCTGCCTCGCCGTGGAGCTTGAACAGCAGGGGAGTGGGCAGGCCGGTGCAGATTGAGCTGCGCCAGATCGAGGACGATCGTCTGATCAGCGCTCTGGAGGTTGAGAGCCTGGCAGATGTGCCCTTTCCTGGGCGTTGGCTCCTCCATGGGGGGAGCAGTTATCTGGTGCTTCAGCGCCGGCATCGCTACGGCCTGCGCCAGGGGCGCTACGAGCTGGCGGCGGTGGCCTTGCTGGTGAAAACCGAACAGCGACCCGCTGATGCCCGCCAGTGGAACGGTCAATGGCTGATCGGCGACCCCAGTTGTCGTTTCAACGCCCGCAGTCCCCTGTTGCGCTGCGCCGTGATGCCCGATGGCCCCTGCGAGCGCTGTGCCCATTACAGCCTCGTCGCGGACGGTGGGGCGCAGGATCCCGGGACCGTGGATCGACGCTGATGGACGACCTGATCCGCCCCTGAGGTTGCTACCGCTCGGACAGGAAGCAGGCCGCTAACGATGGGGATCGTCCCAATCCGGCCAGGTGGGTTGGACTCGCCTCGATCGGATCGCACGGGGGGGCGCGGCGATGGCTCCTGAAGCCATCGATCGCGGCAGGCAGCCTGGCGCGACACCTGGTCCGGGCCATTGCTTCCGGGGATCTTCCTGGGCGCTGGCAGGGGGAAGAGCCGACCTGTCGCCGGCGGGGAGTCCGTGCAACAGGCTCCTAGGCTGGGGTCATCCGATTCTTGGTTCCGATCACGCCGTCCTCCTCGTCTGCCGGCCCCCGTCGCCGCCAGCCCTCGCCGCAGCCGGCTCCTACCAGGACTGCGGACCCCCAGAACCTCGCCCCAGCCACCGCGATGGCCGCCGAGACCGGTGCCGCAGTGGCGCCGGTGGCCGGTCTGGCTGTCGATTTCTCAGCTCTTGGCCTCTCCGAGCCCCTGCTCAAGGCCGTGGCGGCCAAGGGGTATCGCCATCCCTCGCCGATTCAGCTGCAGTGCATTCCGGCCGTGCTGGAAGGCCGCGATGTGATGGCGGCAGCCCAGACCGGTACTGGCAAGACCGCCGGTTTCACCCTGCCGATGCTGGAGCGGTTGCGCCATGGTCCCCATGCCCGCTCCGGCATCGTGCGGGCCCTGGTGCTCACTCCCACCCGGGAGCTGGCCGCCCAGGTCGCCGACAGCGTCACGGCCTATGGCCGCTATCTCGACCTGCGTTCCGATGTGGTCTTCGGTGGCGTCAGTGCCAATCCTCAGATCGATCGCCTGCGGCGCGGCACCGATGTGTTGGTGGCCACGCCCGGTCGTCTGATGGATCTGCATCAGCAGCGGGCGCTGCGGCTGGATCAGGTGGAGATCCTGGTGCTCGATGAGGCGGACCGCATGCTCGACATGGGCTTCATCCGCGACATCCGCAAAATTCTGGCCCTGCTGCCTGAACGGCGTCAGAACCTGCTGTTTTCGGCCACGTTCTCGGCGGAGATCCGCCGCCTGGCCACCGGGTTGCTGCACCAGCCCGTGCTGCTGCAGGCCACCCCAGAAAATCGGGCCGCTCCGCTGGTGGAACAGGTGATGCATCCCTGTGACATGGCCCGCAAGCCCGATCTGCTCTGCCACCTGATCCGTGACAACGACTGGCAGCAGGTGCTGGTCTTCTCGCGCACCAAGCACGGCGCCAATCGCATGGCGGAGCGCCTCGACAAGGAAGGCATTTCCGCCGCCGCCATCCACGGCAACAAGAGCCAGGGGGCCCGTACCAGGGCCCTGGCCGGCTTCAAGAGCGGCGAGGTGCGGGTGCTGGTGGCCACTGACATCGCCGCCAGGGGCATCGACATCCATCAGTTGCCCCATGTGGTCAATCTTGATCTGCCGAACGTCGCCGAGGACTATGTGCATCGCATCGGTCGCACCGGCCGCGCCGGTCAGAACGGCCATGCCATCTCGCTGGTGGCCGCTGAGGAGCACGAGTTGCTGCGTGCCATCGAACGCCTCACGGGATCGCCCCTGCCCCGCACCGCGATTCCTGGCTTTGAGCCCACGATCCATTCGGCGCCGCCGCTTGATCTCAGTGGCGGCCGGGGCCGGCGCCGCGATGGTGGTGGATCGGGCGGGGGCTCCAGGAGTGGCGGGCGCAGCCTGCGTGAGGCGCCGCGAGAACCGGCCGCAGGGGCGCGCCGGCGTTCCCGCAGCCGCTGATCATCCTGTTACATCCACCACTGTTTTCCTGACCGATCTGGGTTGCAGTGGCGTGGTGTTCGGTTCTGCTCCATGACCTACGAGCCTGGATCCAGTGAGTGCAGGGTGTTGATCGATTGCAAGGCCCAGATCGAAGCCATGCTGCTGAGCCTGTCGCGGATCGAGAACAGCCGCCACATCCGCGATCAGCTGGTGTCGGTTCACCATCAACTGGAGGGTCTGCACGAGTTGCATCGCCGCCAGCCCCAGGGGTCGCTCTCGGCCAGCTGAGGCTGGATGTTGCGGGCCGGCAGGGTGTGGTGCTGTTCAACAGCACCGGCCCAAGGCCTGCATCGGTCGCTCAGTTCTGTCCAGCCCGGGCTCGACAGATCAATCGAAATGTTAGTGGTCTTCCGACACGGGCTATCCGGCGTTGTGACACCGGTCATGGCGATGACTGCCGTCGTCAATGGACTCGTTCAGGGGCCCTTTTCGGACTTGGCGTAACACGTCAACGCCCCGCAAGATCCAGTTGCAAGCTCCAGAGCTCCTTGTGGATGTCCTCGCTAACCTTCGCTCCTGGCCTCAAGTGATCGCGAGAACTCAGGCAGCGCCAGCACGGAATCGTTGACCAG
>CAIKWV010000581.1 GCA_903831165.1 uncultured cyanobacterium | reverse complement strand
CAGAGCCTCGGAATCGCCCAGGGGCGCCGCCGCCAGGGGCTCGCGCCGGGGAATGCGCACCACGGCCAGATCGGTGACGCTGTCGCTGCCGACGACCGTGCCATCGAGCTGGCGTCCATCGGCCATCGTCACTTCGACCGTATCCACCTGGTCGACCACATGGGCATTGGTCAGCACCAGCCCCTTGGCCGCGTCGATGACCACGCCGGAGCCCTGGCCCCGCTCGCGCATGCTGCCGGCTGGATCGCCGAACAGATCGCGCAGCAACGGATCGAGCATGGCTGGATCAAAGGGCTGGCGGGCCACGGCTCGCTCGGTGTCGATTCGCACCACCGCCGGCGCGACGCGCCGGGCGGCCTGGGCGACGAAGCTGTGGCCCGGGCCAGCGCCCGGAAGACCGGGACCGGCTTCTGGAAGCGCAGGGCTGGCGGCTGCCAGAGCAGGACCGGCAGGACTGGGCTCAGCGACGGGAGCTTCGGGCATCAGGGCCGCCACCGGCAACGGCTGCAGCAGGCCCGCCAGGCCGAGGCTCAACAGCAGCGCCAGCAGCAGCGCCGCAGGCCGGGCCGATGAGCGGACCGGTGCATTGTGATGAAGGGGCCACCGCAGGCGAACCCGCAGCTTCGGCCACCAGCGGTTCAGCGCCCTCATGAGCGCTCCTGCCATGGCCTGTCCAGAGCGACGCGGGCCTGGGCAGGGCAAGCCAAAACGGGCGAGGGCAGGACGGGTCAGGGCTGGACTGCATCGGAGGACGCCAAAGCTAGATGGAATCCGGCGGCGACCAGCGCAGCAGGCGATGGCGGATCTCCCCCGCCGCCGTCAGCTCCAGCAGCCGGGCGCCGGGATCGTCCGGCCGTCCCAGGGGGCAGGGCTGTACTGCCGGGAAGGCACAGAGCGTGGAGGGACAGGCCAGCAGGGGCACCGCCGGTCCTGGGGCCCAGCCGGCACCCGAATCGGCCTGCCAGTGTTGATGGACATGGCCAAACACCAGTCCCCGCAGCCGGCCTGAGGCCTGCAGCATTGGCAACAGATCCGTCCCCTCGGCGAGGGCGATGGCGTCGAGCATCGGGTCACCGATCGCCAGCGGCGGGTGATGCAGCGCCACCAACAGGGGGCGATCCGAGCTCTGCAGAACCCGTTCCAGCCAGGCCAGCTGTGAGGCCCCGAGCCGCCCCTCCACCCGTCCCGGCAAGTGACTGTCCAGCAGCAGCAGCTGCCACCCGGCGCAGTGGATCTCGGCTGGAGCGATCACCGCCGAGCGCCCGAGGGCCGCCCGCAGCCGCAGACCGTGATCGTGGTTGCCGCTCAGCAGCCAGGGGGGGGGCAGATCGGCCAGGGGGGAGGCGGCCAGCAGTTCCCGCAGCCGCAGGTAGCCCCCCCAGCTCTCGTCCTGGCAGAGATCGCCCGTGATCAACAGTTGATCGGGCCTTTGGTCTGCGGCCTCCAGCTGTTGGCAGGCCTGCTCCAGGGCCAGTTGGAACATCACCAGCGGCGAGCGGCCCCGGCAGTGGCCGCCTGGATCGGCGAGCAGATGGGGATCACTGAATTGAAGAATTCGCAATCGCTTCACGCTTCTGCCGCCGGAACGATTCTGATTCGGCCTGAGCGGCCTAGGTTGCTCGCAGTGATTGCCGCCGGCCATGCCGTCCATCCCCCCCGGCGCGCGTCAGCGCTGCAGCCTCTGCCAGGTGGAGATCCAGGGGATGGTGGGGGGCAAGGATCTGGTGCATTTCAGCCAGGGGGCTCCCGGCAGCCGGGCCAAGCTCTGGGCCCGGGTCTGCCAGTACCTGCGCACGCCCGAACAGTGTGGCCAGTGCCTCAACCAGGATCCGACCCTGCGCGGCCAGGTCAGCAGCAGCGACTACTACGCCGAGGCGCCTGTGCTGGATGTGGCGGCCAGCTTCGGCCAGTCGGCGGAGCCCGATCCCCTAGGGTGAATCCGTGCCCCCCGGGCATGACCCTTTTCTGCGTTGACCATCCCCATGCCGGGATCGGTCGTTGCAGGCAGGGGCAGTTGCACGACTGCAGGTCCGGCGGGGTGAGCCCCTCCCGCCCCTGAACAGCGGCTCGTCGCCTTGCCCCAGTCCCTTCCCGAAAACGTCCCCCAAGGCGTCACCACCACCTGGTCGGCCGATGTCCAGCCCAGTCGCCTGGATGCGGGCGGCGCTGGCGTTGAAGCCGAGCCGATCTCTGCGGCGGGACTCGTCGGCTCCGGTGTCGCGGGGGTTCCGGCCGCCGCCGATCTGGATCAGGCGCTTGCCGCGGTGGCAGGCGAGGTGGCCCAGGATCTGGGCCTGTCGGTGGTGGGCCTCCGATTGCTCAGCCATCGCATCCCCTTGACGGTGCAGGTGCTGGTGCAACGGGCTGATGGCCTCGATGTGAGCCTTGATGAATGCGCCCGCTTCAGCTCCCCTCTGGGGGAGGCCCTCGAAGCCTCGGGGTTGCTCACGCTGTCGTACATGCTGGAGGTGAGCAGCCCCGGCATCGGCGAGGAACTGGCCTCCGATCGGGACTTCACCAGCTTCCGGGGCTTTCCGGTCGAGGTGGTGCGCCAGGCCGAAGGCGGCGAGCAGTTACGTCAGGGCCTGCTGCTGGGTCGTGATGAGCGGATGCTGCTGCTCAACATGCGCGGCCGAACGGTGCGGATCCCCCGCGAGGAGGTGGTGAAGGTGCGTCTGATCTGTCCCACCGACGACTCCTGAACCGCACACCGACCACAACCTTTCTGAGCTTTCCCTCTCCCCAGCACATCCATGGCCCTGGTTCTGCTTCCCGGTCTCAACAACCTGATCGAAGACATCAGCGACGAGAAAAAATTGCCGGCCCAAGTGGTGGAGGCGGCCCTGCGCGAAGCCCTGCTCAAGGGCTATGAGCGCTACCGCCGCACCCTGTACCTCGGCATCAGTGAAGATCCCTTCGAAGAGGATTATTTCAGTAATTTTGATGTTGCCCTTGATCTGGAGGAGGAGGGCTATCGCGTCCTGGCCAGCAAGATCATCGTCGAAGAAGTCGAAAGCGACGATCACCAGATCGCCATCGAGGAGGTGCGGCAGGTAGCCGAAGATGCCCAGATCGGCGACACGGTGGTGCTCGATGTCACCCCCGAAAAGGATGATTTCGGCCGCATGGCCGCCGCCACCACCAAGCAGGTGCTGGCCCAGAAGCTGCGCGATCAGCAGCGCCGCATGATCCAGGAGGAGTTCGCTGACCTCGAGGACCCCGTGCTCACGGCTCGGGTGATCCGTTTTGAGCGGCAGAGCGTGATCATGGGCGTCAGCAGCGGCCTGGGCAGGCCGGAGGTGGAGGCGGAACTGCCGCGCCGCGACCAGTTGCCCAATGACAACTATCGCGCCAATGCCACCTTCAAGGTGTTCCTCAAGGAAGTGAGCGAGGTGGCCAGGCGTGGCCCCCAGTTGTTTGTCTCTCGCTCCAATGCGGGGCTGGTGGTGTATCTCTTTGAGAACGAAGTGCCCGAGATCCAGGAAGGATCGGTGCGCATCGTCGCCGTGGCTCGCGAGGCCAACCCCCCGTCACGTGCTGTAGGCCCCCGCACCAAGGTGGCCGTCGACAGTGTCGAACGGGAAGTGGATCCGGTCGGAGCCTGCATCGGTGCCCGTGGTTCGCGCATTCAGCAGGTGGTCAACGAGCTGCGAGGTGAAAAAATCGATGTGATCCGATGGTCTCAGGACCCCGGCCAGTACATCGCCAACTCCCTCAGCCCCGCCCGGGTCGAGATGGTGCGCCTGGTGGATCCCGAGGGACATCACGCCCATGTGCTGGTGCCGCCCGATCAGCTCAGCCTGGCCATCGGCCGCGAAGGCCAGAACGTGCGCCTGGCCGCCCGCCTCACCGGCTGGAAGATCGACATCAAGAACGCCCAGGAGTACGACCAGGACAGCGAGGACCGCACCGTCTCCGGACTGATCGCCCAGCGCGAGGAAGAAGAGGCCCTGCAGGCTGAGGCCGAAGCCCGCCTCCAGGCCGAGCAGGCCGCCCGGGCCGAAGAGGATGCCCGGCTGCGGGAGCTCTATCCCCTCCCCGAAGATGAGGAGGAGAGCGAGCTGGAGCTGGAGGAGAGCGACGGCGCCCCGGCCTCCGACGACGCGGTAGCGGAAGCCAGCACCGACCAGGACGTCGCTGATGAGGTTGCAGCCGACGAAGACGAGGCCCCGCTACCCAGCGAGGCTGACGCCAGCGACGCCGATACCGGCGCAGCGGACCTGGATGGCGAAGACGAACCCGACCTCGAGACGGCCCGGTGAGCGCCCGGATCCGGCGGCCGGTTCTGCGCCGCTGTGTGGCCTGCCGCAGCCTGCGCGATCGCCAGCTGCTCTG
>CAIKWV010000580.1 GCA_903831165.1 uncultured cyanobacterium | reverse complement strand
CGGCTGCCGGCCGAGATTCCGGAGCATCGGCTGGCGGAGGAGGGCCTGCGCGCCGATCTGGCCTATGAGCTGATCCATGGCCATCTGATGCTCGATGGCAACGCCCGTCTCAACCTGGCCACGTTTGTGGGCACCTGGATGGAGCCGGAAGCGCTGCGGTTGATGGCCGAATGCGCCGATAAGAACATCATCGACAAGGACGAATATCCCCAGACCACCGACCTGGAGCGGCGCTGCCTCAGGATCCTGGCGGAGCTCTGGCATGCCCCAGACCCGGGCGATGCGGTCGGCACCTCCACCACCGGCTCCAGCGAGGCCTGCATGCTCGCCGGCCTGGTGCTCAAGTGGCACTGGCGCCAGCGCCAGGACGCCGCCAGCGCCGGGCTGCGGCCCAATCTGGTGATGGGGGCCAACCGCCAGATCTGCTGGGACAAGTTCTGCACCTATTTCGAGGTGGAACCGCGCTTTGTGCCCCTGGGGCCGGATCGGCTGCACCTGGAGCCGGCGGCGGCGGCGGCCCATTGCGATGCCGGCACGATCGGCGTCGTGGGGGTGGTCGGCAGCGTCGTCGATGGCAGTTATGAGCCGATTGCGGCGATCGCCGCCGCCCTCGATGAACTGGAGCAGCGCAGCGGCATGGCGATTCCCCTGCACATCGATGCGGCCTCCGGCGGCTTTGTGGCGCCGTTCAACGCACCGGAATGGGTGTGGGACTTCCGCCTGCCGCGGGTGGTTTCGATCAATGCCAGCGGCCACAAATACGGCGGTGTGTTGCCCGGGGTGGGCTGGCTGCTCTGGCGCCAGGACGCCCTGCTGCCCCAGGAGCTGCGCTTCGATGTCAACTATCTCGGCGGCGTCACCCCGACGCTCGGCATGAACTTCTCGCGGCCGGGGGCCCAGGTGGTGGCCCAGTACTTCAACTTCCTCCATCTCGGCCGCCAGGGCTACAGCGAGCGCATGGCCTGCCTGGAGGCGATCGCCTGCCATCTGGCCGATCAGCTGGCGGAGGTGCCACCGCTGCGGCTGGTCAGCCATCCGCTCGGCCAGCTGCCGGTGTTCTGCCTGGAGTTGGAGCCGCGGGTGCGGCTCTGGAGTGTGTTTCACCTTTCCGACAAGTTGCGCGAGCGGGGCTGGCTGGTGCCCGCCTACACCCTGCCGCCGGATCAGCAGCACCGCTCGGTGTTGCGCATCGTCGTGCGGGCCGGCTTCAGCCGCCACATGGCCGATCAACTGCTCGACGACATCCGCCGCGATGTGGCCTGGTTCGAATCGCTCCAGCTGCCGATGCCCGAGCCGATGACCCACACCTCGTTTGCCCATCTTTGAGGATGCTTCACGGCAGGACGCCGACGCCCCTGCGATTCAGTCCGGTAGGGCCCAGGGATTGAGGCCCAGATCGGCGCCGATGCGGTGCGCGCAGGCGAAGCCGCTGAAGGCGACGGCGTTGAGGCCTTGGCCCGGGAAGCAGGAGTCGCCGACGCAATACAGCCCTTCGATGCCGGTGCGGTTGAAGGGCATCGGCAACAGGCCGGGCAGGCGCAGGGCCGGAATCGGGCCGTAGCTGCAGCCGGAGCGACCGAGGAAGCGGCGATGGCTGCGGGGGGTGCCCACCTCCTGATGGCTGATGGCGGCGCCCAGGTTGGGCAGGAAGGCCTCCAGCCGTTGGATCAAGCGCTGGGCGTCGCTCCGTTTCTTGGCCGCATAGGCGCTGGGGGACAGGCCCTGCCAGTGCTCCATCGATGAGGGCGTGAAGGTGTGGACGATGTGGTGGCCCGCAGGCGCCAGCGAGGGATCGAGCAGGGTGGGGATCGAGACGAAGGCGGTGCCCTGTTCCGCCTCCATCGCGCTCCAGTCCTCCAGCAGCAGGTGGTGCACGTGGG
>CAIKWV010000579.1 GCA_903831165.1 uncultured cyanobacterium | reverse complement strand
GCCTGCGGGACATCGTCAACAAGGGCCTCAGCGACGAGGAATTGCTGCGCGGCATCCGCACGGCGATGGAAACCGGCTATCGCAAGATCAAGCTCTATTTCATGATCGGCCTGCCCGGCGAGGGCGACGCCGACGTGCTCGGCATCGCCGACACCTGCCGCTCGTTGCAGGAGCGCTGCCGCGATCTGGGCCGGCTGGAGCTGAACCTGACGATCAGCAACTTCACGCCCAAGCCCCACACGCCATTTCAGTGGCACAGCGTCAGCACGGCCGAGTTTCAGCGGCGCCAGGAGCTGCTGCGCCGGGCCCTGCGCCAGCTGCGGGGCATCAAGGTCAACTTCACCGATGTGCGCCTGTCGGCGGTCGAGGACTTCGTCGGCCGCAGCGATCGGCGCCTGGCACCGGTGCTGGAGGCGGCCTGGCGCGCCGGGGCCGGGCTGGATGCCTGGTTTGAATCGGTGGAGCGCACCTATGCCGCCTGGACCGGCGCCATCGAGGCGGCGGGACTGGGGGGCCGCTACCGCCAGCTGGAGATGGGGGGCTGGGGCAGTGCCGAGGCCCTCAGCGATGGCGATCTGGCCGCCTTCTGCCGCCAGCCCCTGCCCTGGGATCACATCGATTCCGGCGTCGACAAGGCCTGGCTGGCGGAGGACCTGCAGCGGGCCCTGGCGGCGACGGTGGTCGAAGACTGCTCCTTTGCCGGCTGCAGCAGTTGCGGCGTCTGCGGACCCGAGCTGGGCCACAACGTGGTGATCCCAGCCCCGCCGCCGCCGCCGCCGATTCCGGCGCGTTCTCCCGCCAGCGAGCGGGTCAGCCGCCTGCGCTTCGGCTTCGCCAAGACCGGCTCCCTGGCCCTGATCAGCCATCTCGACACCGTGCGCCTGCTGGAGCGGGCCCTGCGCCGCAGTGGCCTGCCGGTGAGCTTCACCGGTGGCTTCCATCCGCTGCCGCGGCTGCAGCTGGCTTTGTCGTTGCCCCTGGGGGTGGAGGGGTTGGGTGAGTGGCTGGATCTGGAGTTCACCGTCCCGAGCGAACGACTCGATCTGGAGGCGGTGCGGCGCCAGTTGCAGGCCCAGCTGCCGCCGGAGTTCCAGCTGCTGTCGGTGGCGGCGGTGCCGGTGTTCGGGCCCAGCCTCTCCCAGGAGTTGCTCAAGGCCGTCTGGCACTTCGATCTTTCGCCCCAGCCGTTGGCCTCCACGCCCGCTGGAGCGGAAGGCGAGCCCTCTCCCCAGCTCGACTGGGACGCTGCCGTGGCCGCTCTGCTGGCGGCCGAGACCCTGATCTGGAGCGACACCGACAAGAAGGGACGGCCGCGCCAGCGGGACTGTCGCCCCTGCCTGCTGCAGCTGGCACGGCTGGAGCCCGTTGCGGAGAAAGCCGTTTCTGCCCCGGCAACGGCGTCGACCATCCGCCTCGCCCTGGAGGCTTCCATCGACCTGCAGGGCCGCAGCCTCAGGCCCGAGCAGCTGCGGCACTGGCTGGCTGAGCGCCTGGCCCTGCCCCTGCAGCTGGGGCGAGTGGAGCGCAGGTCCCTGGTGCTGGGCCCGTGCTAACTTGCCTCCAAGACGGAAGACCTGAACGAGGGGATCTCCCCTGATCGGTCACCGGCCAGACGCTTCTCCAAACAGCTGCTTTCCAAGAGCATCTCAGCGGGAGCGCTTCCCTTTCACCGACTCTCCGTTCGGTCCCCCCTGCATTGATCCGGGTCCGGGTG